>CAZYTI010000007.1:0-18953 GCA_964650065.1 uncultured bacterium | reverse complement strand
GTTGGAAGCATATCAGAAGACCAGGATACCAGTGGGAAGAATACCAGAAAATCAGATGATCAGAATGAATGAGGCCGTTTTACCCGATATCCTGATAACCTGATTCTCTGCCTACTGATATTCTAATACTCTGATGTGCTGTTGGAAGCAGATCAGGAAATTAGTATATCAGTAGGAAGGATACCAGTATATCAGAGTATCAGCATGGATGAAGCCGCATCAGCTGATATCCTGTTACTCTGATTTCCTGCCAACTGATATTCTGGTTCCCTGATATGCTTGAGACCGTATTTTACTTGCCAAACGGATTTCATAACAAAGAAAAGAACAAAAATGAAAAATATCTATGAATATATCCAGCACGGTACATTCATCCTCGTTCTTTCGATAATAACCGGCTGCTCCACCGACCTCTCGGTAGAAAACCACAACGCCCCCGATGGTGACCGGCTCCTGTCCGATCCGTCATCGCTTGAGATGCATCTCAGCGATGCTTTCTTTCAATACTGGAAGATCAATAACAGTCACCATATCGTGGACATTTTCAGCACCATTGCCGACGAATTGACATCATCCTGGTGTGTGGCCAATACCATTTCTGCGGAGCCTCGTCAACCACTGGACAACACCACGTCTTACTATTACAGCAACTTCGAGAACATCTGGGAGCGGCCGTACCAGGCCCTCTCCATCGTCAATGACGTGCTCATTCAAATCGAAAGAGGCATCAGGTTTACCGATGATGAAGGCAACGACCATACCATGCGCAACAAGGCCTTTTGCAGGTTCATCCAGGGCATCTGCCTGGGCTGGCTGGGGCTCGTGTATGACAGGGCCTTCCTGGTCGACGAGGAAACGGATTTAGAAGCAGAATTAGAACTCCTTCCCTACTCTCAGATCATCGCAGCCGCCCTGGAGAGACTCAACGAATGTATCCATCTCTGCAATTCCAATACCTTTGAAATTCCCGAATCGTGGTGGCCGGGCAACCGATTCTTTGAAGAAGATCTGAAGAGATTGGCCCACGCCTATATCGCCCGGATCCTCGCCTCTCAGGCCCGGACACCCGAAGAGCGAGCGGCCGCCGACTGGGCCACTATTAATAGCCATGCTGAAGCGGGAATCACGGCCAATTTTGGTGTATACTGTGACGGTGAAAAATGGTGGTCTCCCCTCCACGATATTGCCAGCAGGGAAACATGGAATCGTTCGGACTATCGGCTCATCGGACCGGCCGATACCTCGGGAAATTATACGGCATGGCTGGCCACACCGGTTCAGGACCGGAATTACATCACCATCCACACGGACGACAGACGTGTCACGGGAGGTGGACCCACACAGGACGGATTATACTTCCGTTATTACGGGGAATGCAGTTTCAGGCCAGACCGGGGGACGTATCACTTTTCATACTATCACAGCTACCGGTTTCTGGATTACTATCAATCAGGTGGTGTGGGTTTCTCGCCCCTCATCAGTGAGGTCGAGATGGATTTACTCCGGGCAGAGGCCGAACTCAGGCTCGGGTCTACGCAGGCCGCAGCGGATCTCATCAACCGGACCCGTGTGAACGTTGGGGAATTGCCCCCGGCGGATGACTCCCATGTCGGCCATCCCGATGATCCCAGGACTATCCACGGAAGCCTGTGGGCCATGCTCAAGTACGAGAAGGGGATCGAAACCCTGCAAATGCAGTTGGGCGTGGCCTGGTTCGACCGGCGAGGCTGGGGAACCCTGGTGCCCGGGACG
This sequence comes from uncultured bacterium, assembly GCA_964650065.1. Taxonomy (GTDB): domain Bacteria; phylum Zhuqueibacterota; class QNDG01; order QNDG01; family DSAB01; genus CAZYTI01. The sequence goes on along the minus strand of CAZYTI010000007.1, from coordinate 17,201 downwards.
CCCCTGCATTTTCCCATCCCGGCCAGGGAGCTGGAGATCATGGGCATGGCGAACTACACGTTTGGGGGCGGAGGTGAGGGATCGGCACCGGAGTATTAGGTCAATGGTCATCTGTAGATCTCAAAAGGATTGTGTAAAGTATATCAGAAAATCAGAGGGTCAGGAGGTATTAGGCGGACGAGCCTGATATCCTGGTACTCTGATCTCCTGCCTACTGATTCTCTGATTCCCTAATGTGCTATACTCATGTCACCAATGTTCGATAATAAGATCGATACACCAGAGGAGAGATAATCATGACCAAACGAATATATTTTTTCATAATTTTTTCGTTCATCATGAATCTCACGATTTTTCAGAACTCAACGGCCCAATCCGGAAAAATGGTCATTTCAGGCACTGTGACCGATGGATCCGGAAATCCGATCGCGGGCGCATCCATCACAATCCTGCATCTGAAACTGGGAACCCTGACCGATTCAGAGGGAGCATATACATTGACAATTCCCGAAAGATACCTGAACAATAAAGAGGAAACGGTCCTGGCACGAAATCCGGATTATACAATCCAGACCAAACCCATAATCCTCTCCCCCGGCAGCTTCACCGTAAATTTTCAGTTGAAAGAGGATTTACAGCAAACCGAATCCCTCGTTTCCACCGGTGGCACAATTCCTACACCCACCCATCTGCTGCCTTTCACCGTAGGCAGCATCGGCGGTAACAGGATCAAGGCCGTACCTCCAGTTTCGGCCGTATCGGCCTTGCAGGGCAAAATACCCGGCGTCACCGTCATTCACACCAATGGAAAACCCGGCACCGGGCCGTCCATCCGGCTCCGGGGATCCAATTCCATCGAATTGTACGATGCCCCCCTCATCATCGTGGACGGCGTCATTTTAGGCAGCGATCCTGTGGATGTCGATGGACTCGACATCGAGAGCATCGAAGTGCTCAAAGGAGCGTCCGCGGCCGCGATATACGGTTCCCGCGGTGCCAACGGTGTCATCCATATCAAGACGGAGAGGGGAGTAAACTTGCCCATGGGTCAGACCAGAATAATGATACGCAATGAAATAGGAATAAGTACTTTTCCGGAAAAATCGTATCGCTCGGAACACCATCAATTTAAGCTAACGCCCAACGGGGCCGCCTATGTTAATTATGGAGATGAGCCCACCAATGACTATGCCGAGGCGGCATTGGATGGAGACAGTCACAACGAGGCATTCCAGGACAATCCATTCCCCGGTGAAACCTACGATCATGTTAAACAATTTTTCGATTCCGGCACCTTCATGACCAACAGAATCAATTTCTCCAGAAATGGGCCTGGAACCCGTTTCAATCTTTCATTTTCCAATACCCGTGAACCGGGTATCGTCAAAGGCGTAAAGGGATACGAGAGACAGAATATCCGCTTGAACATTGACCATCAATTGCGGTCAGACCTCACTCTGAATTCCAATCTCAACTACACTTCCTCGTGGCGGGATGATCCCCAGGGCATCTTCAATCCCTTCCATTCACTCATGCTCATAGCCCCCATGGCAGATCTGACGGCCGACAACGAAGACGGCACCCCCTATCTCAGCGATCCGGATCCCAGAGCCAATTATGACAATCCCCTTTACCTGTCTCACAATCAGGACCTCGATTTCAACCGAAAGCGTCTCCTGGCCCATTTGGGTATGACATGGACCCCTGTAAACTGGTTTAACGTCAGTGGCAGTCTGAGTTACGACCATTTGAACCGATTCGACGAAGCGTACTACATGAACGGCTTCAAGGCCATCATCTGGTTTGGCAGTGACGGCAACTATTCAGACGGCCACTATGAGAGGTTTCATGCCCAGAATGACATTATGAATACAACAGTAAAAGCACAGGTGATTAAAAAACTGGGAGACCTCTCCACCATCACCAACATCGGTTATCACTACGAAAACAGTAGCTATCAAACCACCGGTGTCAGCGGGGACAGCCTGGTAGCGAGTGGTCTCCATGATATCGATGTGGCCCTTAGAGACATATCCAACCGGTCCTCCAGAGAGGATGTCAGGGCAGTGGGCGTTTCATTTCACACCCATCTGGAGTATAAAAAGAAATACCTGTTGGATTTGATGTTACTCCGTAAAGGATGTTCCCTGTTCGGCGCTGAGGCTTACTGGCAGAATTATATCCGTTCCGCAATGGCCTGGAGAATCTCAGAAGAGGACTGGTGGTTTATCGGTCCCATGCAAGGCGTTAAAATACACTTTGCCTATGGTACCGCAGGTGTGCGCCCCCCCTTCAGTGCCAAATATGAAACCTGGACCGTTGACGATATGCCTGAGAGATTAACCCAGAGTAATGCGAATCTGAAACCTGCCCTTGCGGCAGAACACGAGATGGGTCTCCGGATGCTTCTTTTTAACAGATTCCACATGAACGTCGTCTATGCCCACACCGTGACCAAAGACCAGATACTCAACGTACCGCTCCCGACACATCTGGGATTCGAAAACCAGTGGCAGAACAGTGGCATCGTGGTTTCGAATATTATTGAAGCAGAGTTGAATGCTACATTACTTCACAAGAAGCATATCCATTGGTCTGCAGGTGTGGTCTTCGACAAGGTGACCCAAAAAGTCACAGAACTGGGCAGGTCACCATTTCATCACGGACCCAATAATATGCTGTACATCAAAGAAGGAGAGAGCTTGGGTGCCATATACGGAAAAGAATGGATAACTGAAAAGGATCAATTACCTGTCGAATACAACCCGAACCTGTTTCAAAAAAACGACGATGGCTATCTCGTGCCCGTCGGCCCGGGTAATTCATGGGAAGACGGTATAGCAAAAGATCTCTGGGGTACTAGGATCTCTTTTGGATATGATCAACACGGAGATTATGGCTCCAGTTGGGGCATGCCGATTTGGGATTGGGAAAACGACAGAGAGAATGAATCTAAAATCGGCGATATCACACCCGATTTCAACGTGGGATTCAATACGACCTTCAGGTGGAAAGGGTTCTCATTCTATGCCCTTCTGCACGCCCAGATCGGCGGGGATATCTACAACGCCATCAAGCAGAGCATGTATAGAGATCTTCGTCACAAAGATTGCGATCAGTATGGCAAGTCCGATGGCACCAAAAAGCCCATCGGATATTATAGGACGCTATATGAAATAAACGGAATAAACAGTGCCTTTGTGGAAGACGGCAGCTATCTCAAACTGCGGGAGGTCTCCCTGCGGTATACCCTGAACAGGAAATCATTAGAGAATTTTGCAGGCGGTATTCTGGCCCATATTTTTCACCGCTTGACCATCGGTGTCATCGGCCGGAACCTGTTTACTTTTACCGGATACTCGGGCTTCGATCCCGAAGTAGGACATGGCAATGCCACTCTCATGCGGTTGGATAATTTTGGATATCCCCAATACCGGACGTTAACCGGATTGGTGGAAGTGGAGTTATAAGTCTGCCAAATGAGATTGAACTTGAAAAAAGTAATCAGTAATCGGTAATCGATAACCGGCATTCAGGATCTGATTCTTTCCACTGATCACTGATTACCGATGACCGTTTACCTTCTTCCGGTCCCTCTTCCCCCCCAAACACCCGGTGATTCCGAAAAGGATCGGAAACAACCGGGGTTTACCCCTCCCGCTCACCGTTCACCGTTTACCTATTTCACCACTCACCACTCACCAGTCACCAATCACCAGGTACCTATCCCTTCCTCTGTCCCTTAAACTTCTGTCTTATCTCAAGAAAAATTTCATCATATATCCCTTTCTCGAAATCGGGAAAGCTCCAGGGATAGGGAACGAATTTGCCCTTCTCGTAATGAAGGGTGAGATCGGCCCAGATACCGTGATCCAGGTAGATCTTCTGGCCGTTGTACTTGGCCGAAGCCAGGACCATCTTGTCATAATCCATGTAACCGGGATCCAGGTTGATTTTTCGATTGCCTTGAACCGACAATCGATCTTCTATCTCGTTGGTTTCAACTTTAATACGGGCAATATCTCTGGGATGAATGAGACGATCAAATGCGACAAACATTCTTTCAATCGGTATCCCCATCTCAGATGCATAATAGTCGGTAATATCGAATCCGAACGGCTGGCTCTGAAAATCCATATCACCGTACATTTCCTGCAGTATCCTCAGTGTCACCCGCAAAAGATCTTTATCACTATAGAGGATGCCGGAAAATAATTTTACCAAACCAGGGTCCTGCGGTTCCAACGGAAGTGCCTCCAAATGAATTTTCTCAATATCTACAATTTATCGTGTGACCAAATATAATGCGTGTATAATACCAGGAAAGATAATATTTAAAATGTTTATTTTGATGCGTTCAATTCCTCACGAATAATTTGACGTAAAATATTGACCAGATCTCGATTTCTGATATTCGTTTTCAAAGCTTCATTAATGAGTGTTTGATAACCTCGACCACCTGCTTGCGCTTTAAAATAGGCAACCACATTGGCATCAAGCAAAATATTTACGCGTATCTTACCTTTTGGAACAGGTTCGCCTCCAATTCGTAAAACAGCATTGGATATTTGATCCTCCCCTATTTCAGGAATGTCGGATAAATCGATATCCTTATCCTTCATAATATTCAAACGATTCCAGTCAGTTTGTGAATCCTTTGAAATAGATTTTTTTTTCATTCTTTGTGGCCTTTCTCATAGAAATAAGGTGGATGTGATTCATTCGCTCAGTATGTGCGATTACCACGACTGTCGAATTAAGTAAACCAATAGTAATGTATCTTTGCTCACTATAAGAAAAACGAACATCCTCGAAAGTAAATGTGACCCCTTCAAATACTGCCTTGGCATCGGCGAAATCTAAACCGTGTTTTGAAAGATTCGCTTTTCTTTTCGCTGTGTCCAATGTAAATTTCATCTTCAAAGATTATACATATTTTTATACACATAATCAAGCAAAATTTCCTTTAAATGAGATTAGGTTTTTCGTAAAAGGTATGATATATCACATTCCGCACATTTCAAGGAAATTCTTAACAATGATGAGTCCTTGAGTCCCCGATACTTCGGGATGTCCCTGAAATCCATATATAGGTTTGTCTTTATGTCTGATGATTTCGTATCGGCACGTCTCAGACTCTGCGAGGCAGATAAAACATTCAGGCAGTTTGGTAACGCAGTAATGGTGTCTTTTCTGAAGTTTGATTTCTTTTTCCTTTAACCCTTCGAATATGGGATCATCAGAGTGAAGGATCCTGATGCATTCCTTTTTCGTATGATAATCCGCCAGTCTTTTAATCTGACCAAGATAGGCAACAGCCAAGATCTCATGACCTAAACAAAAACCCATGACTGGGACATCGTAATTCATCAAGGCGACAAAATTGGCCGTTAAATTTAAAGGCTTATAAGGATGACCACGTCCTCCCGAAAGGATGACGCCCTTTACACGAGCCTCCTTTGGTAGAACGATCGGTTGATTATGATCGAAAAAGACATGCTCAATATCGTACGGTTCAAGAAATTCTCGTTTAAATTTTTGAATAAAAGCGTTCTGATTATCGATGATTAAAATCATAAATCACCCGTCAATTTGTCTCCTCGAACGAACGTCTATGCATTCCTCTTCAGTAGGATTGTCCGGCCACCAATCCGCCGTCAGGGACAGGGGCTAACCATTTTTTCTTTTATCCTTGGGTTTCCATAATCCCAATTCCCGCTCCCTGGCCATATTTGATTCAATAGCCGTTAGGGCCTCCTCCACCAGTTTTGAGTCGATTCCAAAGATCCCCTGTATCGAAGCGTGAAGTGTGTTCTTGATATTATAATTTTTTTTCTGCCCGAATGTCGTTTCCCTCATAAAGGTTTTATGGATGTAGATAAGGCGGTCTTTTTCGACCCTGGTGAGGCAGAGCCCATGCATGGAATTCCACTGGAACGACGCCAGCCAGTGCATTAGAAATGTCTCTATCGATACAGGCCTGTCCACAAATCGATATCGCCATCTCTTCCCCGTTTTATCAAATGTATACACGTCGATGACTGCCCCCCCATCGTGGAAGTTGAGTTCTACACCGGTGAACTCGGTCTTAAACAGTCGGGGCTTATCAGCAGAAAGTTCCATGGGCTGATTGAGGAGGTATCCCGGATCCACTAAATATTTGCGTTTATCCAGTTCGACCACAAGAACACAGTGCACATTCTTACCCCATCGCATATCTGCCATGGCAGGATAGCAAAGATATCCATGGTGCGTCAAAATGGCCTCTAAAAAATAGGTAAGCGAAAAGCAGGTACCCCCGAGATGGTACTGGACATGATCCTCCATGATTTCCCGGGGGAGTCTGATCTTCTGCACACCCTCAAAATGGTGATGGTATTTAATGATCTTACTGATATTTTCATATGGGAAATTGGAAAAGTGCGTGAGAATGACGCTTAAGAGATCCAGACCCGTGGGACGTTCATGGACCGAAAAGACTGAATTGAACCGCTCCACAGCCTTTTTCTGGGTTGAAATATCCAACAGAGTCGAAGGCTTTTGTTTTATCTCATCCTCGGGCATGCGATCCTTTTAACTCGAAATCATCCTAAATCATCTTAAAGACAGATGCCATGATGTTCATTTCACCGTTTTTCCCCTTCCTGAGAAAATCACATCAGGTTATCAGAAAATCAGTCGGCAGGGGATCAGTATACCAGAATATCAGATTAATTCTCTCTCCTGATCCGCTGATTCACTGGTACCCTGGCCACTGATATGCTGATCTTCTGATCTGCTTCCTGATCGATCACCGATCACCGTTTACCGTTCACCGGTCACCGTTTACTTTCTTCCTATCTCCCTGCCCCCCAAACACCCGGTGATTCCGAAAAGGATCGGAAACACCCGGGATTTATCCCTTCCGTTCACCTTCTTACACCACTCACCACTCACTACTCACCACTCACAACTCACCATTCACCACTCACCACTTTCAGCACCCGACGCTTCACGCACGACGGCCCTCCAGTGTTTCCTTGACATTAAGAAGCAAATCGACCACTGAATACGGTTTCTGCATGAAACGGATACCCCGCTTCTGTATAGCTGCCCATTGAGATTTCTTCCCCGTATATCCGCTGCAGAGAAGCACCTTTAATCCGGGTTTCATGACTTTCAATTCGTCGACCAGGTCGAGTCCTGTACGGTCGGCAAGGACGACATCACTGAGCAACAGTTGAAAATTCTTTTCTTCTTCTTTAAATAACTGAACCGCCTCCCGGACACTCTCTGCCGCATAAACATCATACCCGTTCTCCGAAAGTGCTGTCCTGGTGAACTGATTGACGCCCTTCTCATCCTCCACGACCAATATCCGGCTTCCGTCACCTTTTAATGATTTCAATGGTACCGACGATTCAGACATTTCCTCCGAACTCATAGTGCAAACCGGTAGAAATATTTCAAAATTGGAACCCTGTCTGGGCTCACTGGTTACATAAATCCACCCACCATGATGTTTGACGATCCCATACACCACAGAGAGACCCAATCCGGTACCCTTTCCGGAACTTTTGGTACTGAAAAAAGGCTCAAAAATACGGGTTCTCGTGGTTTCTTCCATTCCAAGGCCTGTGTCAGCCATGGTCAGCCGAACGAATTTGCCCGGTCGGGTTTCATGCATCTGCTTCGAGTCCGATTCACTCAAGACGACGTTCTCGGATTTCATGGTCAGTATACCCCCTTCGGGCATCGCATCTCTGGCATTGATGGCCACGTTCATGATTACCTGTTCCATGGTTCCCCTGTCAGCCTTTACATTCCAGAGATCGGATTTCAGATCGGTGCGGATACTGATATCCTCACCAATCAAACGGTGCAGCATTTTAAGGAGGCCTTCAATGATAATATTTACGTCCTCAGGCACAAACCGCATGGGTTTTTTCCGGCTGAACAGCAGCAACTGACTCGTCAGATCTGCTGCGCGCACTGCAGCGAGTTGTACCTCTTTCAAATCACGACAGACAGGATCGGACTCATCCAGTCTCAACAAGGAAAGGTCAGTATTTCCCTGGATCACAGTCAGTATATTATTGAAATCGTGGGCGATTCCACCTGCCAATATACCTACGGCCTCCATCTTCTGTGCCTGGAGCAACTGAGCCTGTATCTTCTCTTTTTCTTCTTCTGCCCGTTTTCGCTCGGTAATATCTCGAATTATTCCCTGATATCCAAGTATTTTATTATTTTTGGTTCGCCGCACAGAGGATGTCACAAGACAATTCAACTCCTCACCCTGTTTATTCTTCAACCGGACATCATAATCCCTGACTGAACCTTTGTCTTCAATGTCCTTTTGAAACTGCTTCCAATCCTCCACATTCTTGAATAAATTTCTGATATTCATCCGGACCATCTCATTCTTGTCAACATGAAAAAGGTCCAGTGTCGACTGGTTCGCAATGACGAATCTTCCCTTTCGACTGGTAATATAGATGGCATCCCTGGAATCCTCAAAGAGGGAACGGTATCTCTCTTCACTATCACGCAATGCTTCTTCTGCGAAATGACTCGCCTGTTCCGCGGCCAGACGGGAAGTAATATCACGGAAAACAACGACTGTCCCGAGAATATCTCCCCGATCACTCTTTATCGGTGAAAATTTTTCCTCAATGGGTGTGGTCCTTTTATCCCTGGAGACCAGAATGGCTAAATCGAAAAATCCTGAGACAAAGTGATCATGAAGAATGAATTCGATGCTTTGGTCGATCTGCATGTCCGGGTCCCGTCGACTGGTTTGAAAGACTTTCTCTAATGGTTTCCCCTCCGCTTCTTTCTGGGTCCAGCCCGTCAATTCCTCACCGATTCGATTGATAAATGTCACCCGTCCCTCTTTGTCTGTTGCAATGACGCCATCCCCGATGCTACGCAGTGTGGTCGAGAACCAATTCTCCCTTTCTCTTAACTTTTTTTCCATCCTGTGTTTATACACGGCCATGTGAATACCGGTTTCCAATTCTTTCTCGTTCAGCGGTTTTAAGATGTAACCAAAGGGTTCTGTCATCATGGCCCTGTTCAAAGTGTCTTTATCGACGTGGGCAGTAAGATAGACCACAGGAATATCAAACCGGGAGCGTATTTGAGCAGCGGTCTCAATACCGTTCATTTTTTCCTTGAGAACAATATCCATCAGCACCAAATCGGGCTTCTGTTTTTCTGCGTGTTCCAATGCTTCCCGTCCGGAAGCCACCAAACCGGTGATCACATATCCCATGTTCATTAAATGTTGACTTATATCCTCGGCAACAATTCTCTCATCTTCGACAATCAGAATCTGCAATTGTTTATCCATATTTTTTCCTAAACTCTCCAGCCGCTATTGTTAATAATTAACCACATATTCATTTAAGATAACATCCTTCGTATCTGAATTCGGAAAAGCATGTTTAAAGGCATTGGTGGCGCAGATCGTACTGGTCACAATCAGGATGGCTGCCAGATTGTAAAAACTGGAGCGGCTTACCCCATAGTGAATCCTTTCACTGGCTATGCGTCTTCTCAGGAACTGGGCTAACAGCAATCTCCCTTTCCTGCGAATTGTTCTTGAATGTAATGGCAAACTTCGTTCCGCTCTGCCTGTCAACATGCATCTCCCCATCCAGTTGATCTTCGACCAGAATGGTCACCAATTTCAAACCAAATGATTCCGTATGCTCGATATCGATATCCTCGGCCATGCCCACGCCGTTATCCCCAACCATCAACCGGACCCTATTTTCCGGCAATAGACGCATATTAACCTCAATACAACCCTCTACTTCACAGTTATCCGGAAAGGCATATTTCAATGCATTGGAAACCAACTCATTGATGACCAACCCGCAGGGAACGGCCAGTTGAATATCTAAAGCGACATCCTGCACATCTATGGAAAGACCGATTCTGCCGGGCTCATACCGGTAAGACTTGAACAGGCTTTCCACCAGTCCCCGGACATATTCGGCAAAATCAACCCGCGCAAAATCTTCGGATTGATACAGTTTTTCATGAATGATGGCCATGGACCGTACCCGGGTCTGACTGTCAAGGAACATCTGCAGCGCCCGCTTATCCTGGATATAACCGGCTTGCAGATTGAGGAGGCTGGAAATGACCTGCAGGTTATTCTTAACGCGATGATGTATCTCTTTCAGCAGCACTTCCTTCTCCTGCAGGGATTTCCTGACCCGTCCTTCTGCAGCCTCCCGTTGCTCAATCTGATGTCGCAGTTCCTTATTCCATCCTTCCAGTTCTCTTTCTCTCCGCTTGATTGTATGGACACGAACCTGGTGAATCATAAATCCCAGGCTAATCAGGAGAAAAAGAGCCAGTCCGCGGAACCACAATGTCATCCAGAAGGGAGGAATCACCTTAATTCGCAATGATACGCCCTCTTCATTCCAGAAGCCATCGTTATTGGAAGCCTTCGCCCGGAAGGTATAATCACCCGGGGAAAGATTGGTGTAGGTAGCAAGACGTTTATTCCCGATATAATGCCACTGGCGATCGAAGCCGTCCATTCGATAAGCATACTGATTTTTTTCAGGCGATGCAAAATGCAATGCAGCAAACTGAAAAGTAAGAATTCGGGCGCTGTGGCTTATTCTAATTTCTTCTGTCTCGGTAATCGATTTTTTCAGAACAGAAAGATCGGATCCGGGATCACCAATGGAAACCGGCAGGTTGTTAATCCGAAAATCGGTAATCACAACGGGTGGAACGACAGGGTTGTCCCGAATATTTTCCGGAACGAACACATTCAATCCGTTGACTCCCCCAAATATTATCTCTCCTTTTGGACTTTTACAAAAAGCACCGCTGTTAAACTCATTATTCTGGAGCCCATCACTCAAATCGTAATTGCGAAAAGTGTCATTCTGAGGATTTAATTTCGACAATCCGTTGTTCGTACTCAACCAGAGAAATCCCTCATCATCCTCCAATATCCCATAGATGACATCATTGGGCAGTCCATCCTTAACCCTGTAATGCCTGAACCTTTCGCTCTGCGGATCGAAATGATTGAGGCCTCCGTTGGTCCCGATCCAAAGATGACCCGATGCATCTGCATGGATGGCCATAACCAAATTGTTACTCAAACTGTTTGGATCATTGGCATCGAGCCGATAGTGTGTAAAAATTTCTTCTTCCGGATTGAATTTTACAAGTCCGCCTTTATCCGTACCTATCCAGAGCAATCCGGAGGGATCTTCAAACAGGGTCCAGATTTGATTCCGATCGATTCGGTTTGGATTGTTTTCATCGATGATATAGGGGATGCAAATCTCTGCCGATGGATCGAATTTTATCAGTGTTCCAGTGCCTGTTCCAAGCCAGAGCCCTCCCCACCGATCCTCGCAGATGGACAGGATACAATCAGCGCTCGGACCGCCGGAATCATTGGATTCATTCAAATAATGTGTGAAAGTCCCGTCTTTCCGATTCAATTTATTGAGACCGCCGGAATACGTTCCAAACCAGAGCGTTCCGAAACGATCTTCACATATGGTCATGACACAGTTGTCACTGAGGCTCCTTGCATCTTTTGGATCATTCTTGTAGTGTGTGAAATGATTCTTGTTCCTGTCGAAGCGTGTGATTCCTCCCAGCTCGCTCCCAATCCACAGCACACCGTCTTTATCTTCATGAACGGCCCAGATCTCGTTATCGCTTAAGCTTTGGGGGTTTGAGGGTTCACTGTAATAATGAATGAATGGTTTTCGCGCTAAATACAATTGATTCAATCCGGTCCCCGTACCCACCCAGAGCACATCCGACCGGTCCTCGAAAATGGACCAGATGGTATTATGGCTCAAACTGTTGAGATCCAAAGGATTATGCCGAAAGTGGAGAAACCGATCGTTCTCCGGGTCATATTTGTCGACGCCGTCTCCCTCGGTACCAATCCAGATGCCTCCATCGTGGTCTTCATAAATCACAGTGATGAGGTCGTCGCTCAGACTGTTTGGATCATCAGGATCGTGGTGGTAATGATCAAAAGTCCCCGTGTTTGGAACAAATCGATTCAGCCCTTTGTCCGTACCGATCCAGATGCTTCCCCATTGATCTTCCAATAGAGCCCATATGTGATTACTGCTTATACTTTCCGGATTGTCCGGATGATGAACAAAATGGCTGAAGACTCCGGTCTCCCCGTTGAATCTCTCCAACCCGCCCTGGGTTCCTACCCAGAGGCATCCCGAGACATCCTCAATAATACCATAAACTGAATTGTCAATGAGACTGTTCGGATCTTCGGGATGGTTCTGAAAGTGGATAAATTGATTCTTGTCCCGGTCGAATTTACTCAATCCTCCGGTTTCAGTCCCCACCCAAACAGTACCGGATCGATCTTCATAAATGGCCCTGATCGAATTACACCTCAAACTATTTTGATTCTCTCGATCCATTTGAAACCGTGTAAATGTCTCTGTTGCCATGTCGAAAACATTCAATCCATCGAAAGTGCCCACCCACAGTACACCCGAATGGTCTAATAGGATCGACCGAATGCTGTTGTTGCTTAAGCTCCCATTGTCATCAGGCTCATGGCGATAGACCTTAAAGTCATATCCATCATATCGATTCAGTCCATCATCTGTTCCAAACCACATGAATCCAATGGAATCCTGAAGCATGCAGCGTATTGTACACTGAGAGAGGCCATCGGTTAAAGGAATGCGATGAAATCGCACCTTATTTTCCTGAGCGACCATGGCCATCAGTGGCAACAGATGGATCAGTATAAGGATGTGAATTATTTTTCCTTTTCGGATGTTATACTCCTTTATACCCATGGCATGAGGGCACTTTAATTCGAGCCGTACGGTAACCGGTTCGGGCTGAAACAGCTGCCTTCATTTTATCGGATAAGCGATACAGGTTCTACTAAGCAAAGTCTTTGCCAGTTTTGCATCAAATTGATAAAAATAAACAAGGCATAAATTCATTATTTTCAGTAGCCATAAATGTAAGAAATAGTTAAACTATTGTTGGGATGATTCATATTTAACCGTCACTGGATAATCTTTATCTACCGTTCTCATAAGTAATCATCTAAAATAATGTTTTTCGCTTGTTATTTTCAGAATCAAAGGTTAAATTGTTATCATAATTCAAACAAATCCCAATTAATCTATTATAGAGAATCATCTCGCCCCCCCCTTGGCATAGAGCGACAAAATTTTGCAAATTGGGATCTGTGGAAGGAGGCAGAAATTGGATGTTCACATTTCATCCCGTGCCTGTATGATTTTCAATACCCCATGTATCCAAAATCATACAATGTAGCAATATGAAACGTGATCCCTCTCCTTTCAACCTTGAAAATGGAGCATCCCTGGAATAAAATTTAAAATTTCATGAAACGTTTCTATCATCATATCGTAAATAAATACAAACATTTAAAATTAACAATCATACATGAGATGAAAAAGAGGCACAATAAAACCCAAGAATATTTTTAAAAAAGAATATAATGGCCTGCTTTTTGCATCTTGTTTGGGACATCGTATTAAGAATCCCTGTAACTAACAACAGTGAAAGACGTTATGCCAAAAAAACAATATGTGTTTGCTTTGGGAGAAGCCGACAGTGATAACCTCTATTCGGCATTCTTCAGCCGGACCAGGGTCATCATTTTGGGTACCCTGTTTACGGTCATTTTCCTTTCCCTGGCCGGTCTGCTGGGTTTCGGAATGCATAAACTGCGTACAAATGACCTCCTGAACGACCTGAGAAATGAGAACGCCGTTCTGATGGAATCTTACGATCTGCTGGAAGTAAAAACACAACTCATGGAATCGACCCTGGATGAACTCCAGAAAAGAAACCGGCAAATCCGTGTGGCTGCGGCTATGCCAATTTCTGATATTGAATATGGTATCGGAGGACCCGAAACGTCCAACAATTCCAGGTTTATCGAATCCTCTCGAATCAACGAAGCCAATATAAGTCTGGCAAAGCTGGAAGGGGAAATCGAATGGCTCCGCCTCAGTACCGCGGAGTTGGAAGACATGCTCACCACAAAGGCAAAACAGATTGCCCATTTTCCCTCTGTCCGACCCGTCAGGGGTGGCTGGTTTTCCTCGGGCTTCGGTGACCGGATCGATCCTTTCACCGGTAACACCGAGGATCATCCCGGGATCGATATCAGCATCAAACCCGGTTCGGAAGTTTTTTCCAGTGCAGCAGGAATCGTAAAAACAGTTAAGAACAAGTATACCAAAAACAAGGGTTATGGAAAATACGTGATTTTGGACCATGGATATGGCTACGAAACCCTGTACGGTCATTTGTCTAAAATATATGTCAAACCGGGTCAAAAGGTCAAACGGTGGGATATCCTGGGACTGACAGGCAATACGGGCAAATCCACGGCCCCCCATATCCATTACGGCGTCCTGGCCAAGGGAAAAGCTCAGAATCCGTTTAATTTCATATTGGAGTAGGACCGCAGATTAAGCGGATGACGCTGATTTCACTGATTAAAAAATAACCCGCCGAAGGTTTCCCTCCATTGTGGAGGAAAACCCTCGGCGGTTTTTTTTATTCCATTCAAATCCTTCCGAAGGTTCTCGAAATGTCGACACAAAATGAACCGGCTCATTCGCAAAGGGTAAGGCCACCTTCGGAAGGTTTAAATTACGGAAGCCATCGCTACTCATTAACCTTCCGAAGGGTGTTCGCTGGATGACAATAAAGATCGTTCTAAAACTTCGTCAAGGCATAAGAAACCTTCGGAAGGAAGTCCCGCCAGTCCTGTTTCGGAAGGTCTTTCCCTACCGCACCATCAGCATCTTGATCGATCTCTTGTATTTCCCGGCCCGAATCGTGCAAATATAAATCCCCGAGGACACATAGAGGCCCATGTCATCCCTGCCGTCCCATTGGACCGTCCGGTATCCGGCGGGCTGGTTTCGATTCTCCAGGAGCCGCCGGACCGCTTTGCCCGAACCCGTTACGATCCGGATGTCCACACGGGACGCTTCCGGAAGATGATACTGGATGCGGGTAGATGCGTTGAATGGATTGGGAGTGTTCTGAAGTAATTGAAAAACCTCGGGTCCGGTATCGAATCCCTGATCATTGTTTTCCACATAAGCATCACTCCCGGCCACGATCCGGAAATGTCTCACAGTTTCTTCAGTGCTCGACGTTAAGCTGTATGCCGGTTCGAAATCGAGATCTTTCGAAACCCTCAGATCCATGTCTAAAAGCTTCAGACCGATCCCTTTCGGCAACGCGTCCATATCCTCGAAAGACAAACGTACATCCGAATCCTTCACATTGGTCCGCACCTCAAAATCCCAGGTGTGGCCTTCAGAACCGGCTTTCCTGAAATCTCCCGCATACTTCCCTGGATACTGCATCCAATCGTCATGAGGAAAATACAGGGAAATAAACTCCCCGATGGGCGGAGGTTCCGAGAAATCATGTCTGTCCCAGCGATCATCTGCATCCGACAGGCAGCCCAGATAGTTATACCAATCGGTAAACCGGCCGCATTCCGCCTTAATCCGAACGACCCAGTCTTTATCCTTGAGTACCCAGGGTGGATCATCCATTTTGCTCATTGGTTGGATTGAAACAGTATAAGCCGGTATAGTAATCGTCACCGGACTGGATTCGTTGTTTTTTACCAGATAGCCTTTCCAGGAGCGGAGCTGTCTCTGATTGGGAATATACCCCGAAGCCTCGTTCCCGGTCCCTGAATAATTCCACAATCCTTCAATGTTCACAGAATAAAGATAATCGAAATCGCTCCAGTTGATGTCATAGGCAAATGGATTCCCGATCAGGTTCCAGCCCGGGACGAGGCTAATAGTGAAGTCGGCCGCCGTGGTGACCGATCGTCCGGAACCCACGTTCCAGATTTTTGTGTTTTTTGTAATCAGCCAGAAACCACTTCCCGGAGCAAAATTTCCAAAAGAACCGGTTCCGTATTCTGTGTAAAAGCTCCCCCCTTGCAGCAGGAAGAGGCGCCATTCGGTCCTATCGAGAGTTCCCAGATCGTCCTCCAGGATACCGCCGGGTGTTCCGTTGTCCAGAATACCAGGCGAGGATATCATCCGGTACCCGGATCCTATTGTCGAGAAGGAACAATTGAGACTCGACCAAACCACCTGGACTACATGGGGCGAATTCCCCGGATCAGGTGTCGGGTCAAAGGTCGAATATCCCACCGAATCCGTGGTGATTAGGTAATATTCCACACCGCGTTCGGTGACTGAAGAGGCGGGAACTGTGGCCTGAAACGTCCCGTTTCCCAGGTCTGTCATCGGCACAGAAGCGTATAAATCGCCTCCACCCTGACGGTAATGAAATGTGGCCGAATTCAGTTTATGGTTGTCGGTGATGTGGGCCGATACTGTCAATGTCTGACCCAAAGTCGCTGTGGAAACCGGTGTATGGTTGATAACCGGCGGTTCCACGTCCTTGAATTGGGAAATGATAAATGAGTATGTTTCGACAGACATTTGAATACCCAGCCTGTCTGCGGCTCGAATGGATACGGTCACTGTATCCCCCAGTTCGAAATCCGCAGGTGGATCGTAGGTCACCGTATAATCCGTGGGCGATCCGCTGATAACCGGATCGACCGGATAACCGTAGAGGGCCATCACGATGGTATTCAGATCCATACCACTCCAGTCATCCGTGAGGTGGACGACGATGTCCGTATTCATGGCTACCCCGGTTGCACCGGGTGCAGGATCGTGCCCGAATGTATAAGGCGGTGTCCGGTCGATGATAAAACTCCGCTCCGAGGAGGGCGCACCATAGATCTCGCCGTCCCAGGCAGAGACACGCCAGAACCAGTCGCCTTCTTCCAGTGTATTCACAAGGGTGTAACTCACACTGTCACTTCCCGATGCAACGGGCGGACCAGGGGTAAAATTGCTGGTGTCTGTTTTGGATTCATAGACCCGGAGGTCTGATGAGAATCCGTTGTCCCGGGCAAGTTCCAGTTTAAAATGGAGGTCGGCATTGTTGGCATCCTGGGGAACCTGCCAGGTCAAACGAATGGGAAAGTCCTTGAAAAACGTCTTATTGGGAGGGGACATCAGTGCAGGCGCCGACGGTGCATAGTTGGGTCCCTTGTATTCGAAAATCCCCAGACCCGCTTTCCCGTCGGCAAAGAAGGCCAGTCCTTCAGACACGAAAACCCGTCCCGTATG
>CAZYTI010000006.1:0-20019 GCA_964650065.1 uncultured bacterium | reverse complement strand
CGAAAGTGTTGGGGTAAAATGGTTTCCGGTTTTTGATTGGGAAGAAGGAGGAGGGTGTATATGATCACGCATGTATACCAACCTACGATAAAAAGAAAAAAGGTTAAATTCCATACCCGGTCCGGAGGTGGACCTCCCAGAGCCCAAAATCCCGGAAAAAATGAGAGTGCGACGAGTCCCAACCAAAAAATGGGCATCAGAAACAGCCATTTTCTTAGATTTTTCGGGATAGAGATACGATGAGAAACGTGCGCTATAAAAGGTAACATGAGTGCGGTTGAAGATAAGATCAGTGCATCGCTCACCCAGGTTTTAACAAATCCGTAAGTCCAATTCAAAGAATGTGTAAGAGAAAACCAGAATTGGTGTCGGTTGGGAAAATGACCGCCGCGTACCGCATTGCCTGGTGCGGTAATCACAAATACGGCACAGGCTGCTGTGACCAAGAAGATAAATAAAACATGGGTTCTATCGGTATGTTTTTGAATAAACAGATAAGTCATGTATACCGAGAGGCATATGACCATGAGTAACATGAGAATCTCATTCACACCCACTGCGGCCACAGCGCATAATGATGCGATGCCGGTATAGAGAAGACGCCGCTTGTATATCTCTGTGCGATGGATTAAAATGAGCAATCCTGCCAGGAACAGCACCAGGATGTTCCCCAGCGTATAGCACGTCGATCCCATTAACCAAAAATATCCTTCGGTGATGGAGGGCACCCTTGCCAGGTAAATGGCGGTCAGGGTAAGCCCCCCCCAGGCAAGCTTTCTTCCTGAAATGAAGGGAGAAGCCATGGCAGATAGCAGGAAAAAGAAAGACAGGAATGTGCCGAGAATCATCAACCAGGGCACGGTCCAGTAAAGCTGAGTCGAGAAATTTGTCATAGCCGCATAGACACTGGTCATCCCCATACCAATGTAACGTCCCCCATCGAACTGATACCAATGGCTGTGGGTTCCCCAAAATCCTTTGGCATCCACCATATACGCCATGCCCCAGTCATCGGCCATGGGCAGTGCGAAGAATGCAATGGCAAGGTATGGAATCAAAGAAATGAGCAGGGCAATTTTTATCACTGGGATTTTTTTCTGTATTTTATCTGACATGAAAAGTTCCTTTGCGTCTTAGAGACTTCGAGGCTGAATATTTTCTTAACATTTTTTAAAATCTTTTATCTTTTCTATAATCACCCACGGACAACCACTTTTCGAGAAGGCAGTAGATGACGATAAATAAATATCGGCTTCCCATTTCTTTCAATTTGAGTTTGGATTCACCGGTTTCGCGATTGGTCCATGAATTGGGAATGACCGCATAGGAATATCCCCGCGTGATGGCCTTGAGGGGCAGTTCCACCGTCATGTTGAAATGATGACTCAAAAACGGTTTCAGGCCTTCAATCGTTTCGCGTCGATACATTTTGAAGGCATTGGTCGTATCGTTGTACTTCATACCAAAAAGGATCTTGATAAACAAGTTGGCCAGGCGGTTAATGAGCAATTTAAATTTGGGGTAATCATAGGTCTTTCCCCCCTTCATGAATCGTGATCCGAAGACACAGTCATATCCCTCTTCTAATTTCCGGAAGAACCGAACAATGTCATCGGGTGAATCCGAGCCATCGGCCATGACGGTAGCCACGGCATCTCCGGAGAAATTCTCCAGGCCTGAGCGGACGGCAAAACCAAATCCATTGGGATAGGTGTTATTCAAATATCCCACTTCATTATGTTTTGATGTCAATTCTTTTAATATCGATTCGGTGGCGTCTGTACTATTGTCATTGATAATGAGAATCTCGCAGTCGATCTTCTCCTCTCGCATCTTGGTCAAGAGGGACTGAACCGTCCCCACAATACAATCGGCTTCGTTATGAGAGGGAATGGTAATGGATAATTTCATACTCTGCTCTTTATGCCTTCATGAATCTGGACGAGAATATCGTCGATATTGTACTTATAATTCCAGTTGGGATAGTGATCTTTAAACTTCGATACATCGCTGATATACCATATATGGTCACCGATTCGATTCGTCTCTGAATACGACCAATTCATCTTCTTGCCCGTGATTGCCTCACATTTTGTAATGGCTTCGATCATGGAGCAATTGGAATGCCTGCTGCCGCCGGCATTGTATACTTCTGCAGACCTGGGATTTTGGAAGTAATGCCAGAGCATGTTGACGAGATCAAAGCTGTGGATGTTGTCCCGCACTTGTTTGCCTTTGTATCCAAAGACCGTATAATGATCTCCTGTCACTGCACATTTCATCAAATAGGCCAGGAAACCATGGAGTTCGGTGCCGGAGTGACCGGGACCGGTAAGGCAACCTCCACGCAACGTGACGGTATTCATGTCGAAGTATCGTCCGTATTCCTGAACCAGGACATCGGCAGCCACTTTCGAAGCGCCGAAGAGACTGTGCTTGCTTTGATCGATGCTCATGGACTCATCGATCCCTCGCTCGGCATAGGGATGGGAAGGATCCAATTCCCAACGGTTTTCCTGTTCGATGAGGGGCAGGTTGTTGGGAGCATCTCCATAGACCTTGTTGGTTGATGTATAGATAAAGGGGGCATCGGGACAGTATTGACGGGTCATTTCAAGAAGTACCAGGGTGCCCGTTGCGTTGACAGAGAAGTCTGTGAATGGTTCTTTGGCCGCCCAATCATGAGACGGTTGGGCTGCGGCATGAATGACGAGTTTGATGTCTTTACCATATTCGTTAAACAAGTTCTCCATGGCTTTTTCATCACGGATATCTTCATTGAAATGCTTGTAATTGGGAAATTCTTCAATTAATTTATCCCGGTTCCAATTGGTCGATGCGTCAGGTCCAAAGAATTGACTGCGCATATCATTGTCGATCCCGACGATATGATCTTCTTTTTCCGAAAAAAAACGAACAGATTCCGATCCGATTAACCCACTCGATCCGGTGATGAGCACGGTAGACATTTATGGTCCTCCAGTTTCGTTAGCGTTTATAACAACGTTCTTTTAATTTCATTCTCGTTTGTTTTGATCCATTGATACATATCGGTCAGGATTTCCCTGGGCTCTGTCTTGGGAGACCAGCCCGTGTCTTGATTGACATCATAGTTGTCTGATATATAGATTCTAACGTCGGCCGGGTGTGTCTCTTCCACCCGGCCAATATCGATCTCAGACCCGGTGATTTGTTTGCATAAATCGGTGGTCTCCAATAAGGAGAGACTGATGTCGCGTCCACCTCCCACGTTATATATTCTACCGTTCAACGTTTCCATCCGGTTCATTTGTATCCTGATCAACTCAAATAGATCACCGATATGCAGCAAATCTCTTACCTGCTTCCCCGTTCCACCGAAACCAATATAATCGAGATGTTTTTTAAAATAATGGTGTATCATCCAGAGGGAGAATACGCCCTGATCTACTTTTCCCATTTGCCAGGGTCCGGCAATGACGCCACAACGATTGATGATGCCACGCAATCCATACATCTGAATATACTCCTGGAGTATGAGTTCTGCAGACAGTTTCGTGGTGCCGTAGAGCGAACGATATCCGTTCAATGAAAAATGGGAAGATATGCCATTTTCCGAGCATCCGGAGATGCTTTGCTGTTCTGCCAGGTCGTATCGGTTTTCGGATTCGGTGAAGGCCAATGTATTGAGTTTTTCAATGGGATAAACGCGGCTGGTCGATAAGAAAATCACGTCCGAATTGTGCAATCGGGCCAGCTCAAAACAATTGATGGCCCCCATGAGATTGGTATCCAAAACATAGAGGGGGGATTGACCGTAACCCGCCTGCACAGATGGCTCTGCAGAACACTCGATGATCAAAGAGATTTTATCATGAGACAGGTCGAGGTCACTGCGGTTTCTGATGTCCCCATGTATAAATTCGATTCCGTTTGCTTTGAGTCGCTGAAGGGTCAATTCCGAACCTCGTCTTTTCAGATTGTCCAGCGCTATCACCCGGGTGGAAGGTGCATTTTTCTTTAAGAGAACGGCTAAATTGGAGCCGACGAAACCCGCTCCACCTGTAATTAAAACACATTGTTCCAAAATTAGAGTTCCCCCTGATATCTATAAATGCTTATCTGACCAAATTCAAATGTCTTTTTTAAAAAAGGGTGATGGGCTTCATCAATGGCCCTGGTTTGCTCATAGGATATGATATGGGTGAGGCTGTACTTGGAAGCCAATCCATGGAAGTCATCCGGATTCTCCTGCTGCAGGTAGGTGAACAGGGAATCATGATCTGCTGCACGGGACCTGCGGTAGATATAGGGATTGGAAAAAAGAGGATGAACCACGATGACTTTCCGCCCTGCGGCACCAACGACGAGTCTCGAAAAGGGCTCCGGAGCCAGGAAAACATCCTCGGGTTGGGTGTGTTCCCGGATCCAATGGAAGGCCGCCTGGAAATCCTCACTTTCTTCCATATACACGCGACCCTCTCGGTAATCGTCCCTCATCATATACGAAGGGTAGACCTTGACAGAAGTCGCGATCAACAAAAGAATGAATGCGATCCTGTTCAAGTTCGGGCGAATTTTGCCGATAAGGGGTTTCCACCGCGCGATTAGATTGGCCAGTAAGTGACAGACGAAAATCATCCCAAAGCCATAAAGAATGGAGAGCATCACCCGGAAATAGAATACAAAATGATATACGGGCAGGATGCGGACCGTGTTGATGCCCTGTTCCTTGAGTAGCTGCCATATATAGTTATGAACGATGAAACCAGAGGTAATGAGTAACCAGAGCAGGAGGATGTTTCGGCTCGTGCGTCTTGTTTTTTCCAATATGAGAGCCACCAGTCCGAATCCGATAAAAACCATGAGCAATTTTCTGGACAGGAATGTATTGACGAACGATCCGATATTGGCCAATTGATATGGGGGGAATACCATGTTCATGGGATCGGGATGAACGATTTTGAGGCGATAGTGTCCCAGAATCGTGATATGATAGGGTATGCTGACGATGAATGCCGTGAGCAGGCAGACAGAAAAGAGAAGGAGGGGACGAAGGATTTGAGACACGGATGCCTGTTTTCTCCACGATCGAATCATGATCTGCAGGGTCGTGATCCCCATGATGAGACCCAGAAGGATGGCAGGGGCCGTGTGCCCCATAAAGGAAAGGCCCAAAAATATACCGCTGATTATATAAAATTTCATGTGTTGTGTTTCAATGGCCCTGATGTAAATATACAGACCCATGTAGAAGAAGGCCTGAACAAAAAGGACAGGAAGGAACCATGGGGAATAGGTGCCTCCCAGCCAGGCCGGAATACCGTTACTGGTCACAAAGAGGAAACCAAAGGTACAGGCGAGGGCGGTCCATCTTTCGAACAGACGCACCATGAGCAGATAAAAGAATATGGGAGCCAGCAGATTGAAGTATGCTCCCAATCGTGTGAAGAGGAGATGAACCGGGGATTTTGTGAGCCATGACAACCCTGCAACGATGGTGGGTAACAGAGGGTTATACCATTGTTTCTCACCAAGATAGAGATCGTCGGCAAAGTAGTCGCCATCCAGTATTGTCTGAGCATGTCCCATATTTCGGTATAGATCTTCGTCATAAGGCCATGAAAGATCTTTGGTCGTTCGCAGTCCCTGGCTGAATGCGAAACCGATCATGAGAATGACGGTGAGATCTATAAAAAATGATGTAGATTTGCGAAATAAACTATTTATGCATTTTTGATAAAAATATACCATACTTTGATACTCAACGTATTTGCATCATTTTTTAAAAAACTGCTTTTTTATGGTATATTGGGGTCTTTTGTTCTGTGATATAAAGATTCTACCCACATATTCACCAATCATACCTATTGCGATTAATTGTACGCCGGAGAGGATGGAGACCGAGACGATGAGGGATGCCAGTCCTGGTGTCATCTGGGGATTGAGTATTCTCTCGATGAGGATGATGATGCCATAAATGATACCATAAGCCGAGAAAATGAATCCCAGGACGATGGATACGCGCAGAGGGATGATAGAAAAGTTGGTAAACATATTGAGCCATAGAGAGATAAGTTTTCTCACTGTGTAACCGGATTTTCCTTCTCGACGTGACTGGTGATCCACCTCGACTTTACCGATATTGTCGGTCGTCTGCAGGATGAGACCATCGATGTAAGGGAAAGGGGATTTGTATTTGGTAATTTCGTTTACCAGAAATTTGCTGATCAATTTAAAACTGGAGAGATAGAGGTCTTTGGGCTTACGCAGCATGATATTGGCGACTTTGTCGTTGAACCAACTACCGAAATTTCTCAGCAACGAGTGTCTTTTCCTCTGATAATAAGTATAAACAACATCATACTCATTTTCCATGGCCGTGTTCATTAATTTAATGACTTCAGCAGGGGGATTTTGAAAATCATCGTCCATGATGACCACATAATCCCCGGTCGTATTATTCAAACCTGCAAGAACGGCGCTATGTTCACCGACGTTTTTGGCGAGAGAGTATAAACTGACGATATGAGGATATTTATGAAATATGTCGATGCAGACGGCTTCAGAATTGTCCGGTGAATGATCGTTTATGAGAACGATTTCCAGTTGATATTTATCGAGTTCGGTGATCAGGCGATCGACCAAATCACCGATGGATTTGGCGCCATTGTACACGGGAATGACGACGGATAATTTCACGTTATTTCCCAACTGTGACTCCCTCCCTTGGTGTGGATACGATTTGGCTGCCGGTCATGGCCTCCAGACATTCGGCCAATTCCTGGATTCTCGTTTTTTCGTTCAATGTCGTAAGCGTTTCGGCCAGACTCTTGCTTCGGTGCGTCAATTTTTTGTCTTCCGATTTTTGGAAGAAATCATAGATGTAATGTTTAATGGTTCGGATAAAGAGGTCGATGTATTCTCCGAATGTATGTTTGAAATAGAATATTTTTCTTCCGTAGGCGTGGATGGCAAAGAGATAGTGAATCAGGAAAAAGACTTTATTGGGTTTCCAGTTGATGAGGTGATTCACAATGAGTTTTCGAAGGAAAGGGAGTTTGACGGCCACGATGGCCAATTGACAGATGTTGTACTGGGCCTCTCTTTCCTGTTTTGTGAAACAGGTCAGGGGACTCATGTTCCGCATACCGAATTGAATGTCTTCTTTATTCGGATCGTAGATGCCCACGCGCTGACAATAATCGCCCAGATCGGTACCCGGATAAGGCATGAAGATGGAAAAATTGGGCATGTCCGGTTTCACTTTCATGGCGAAATCGATGGATGCGATGTCATGATCCAGAGAGGTAAAGGGAAGGGCGAGCATGGTGTTGGCATATACGTTGATCTTGTGTTTTTTAAAAATACGGAAGGCCTCTTCTAATTGCACTTTACTGGCCTGCCGGCGCAACATGTGTCTTCGCACCTGATCATCGGCGGCTTCGATGGACATACAGATGGAATGGCACCCCGCTTTTTTCAGATAAAAGGCCATTTCGTCGGTCACACTTTCGGGACGCAGCAAGCAGTAAAAGGGGATACCGATCTCCGAGGACCATCTCTCGGCAAATTTTTTCAGCCACTCATCCACTTTGAGGACAAAGGCATCGTCCTGAATGCGTATGAACTCCACCCGGTAATTGGCCACGAGTTCCAGGGTCTCCCGAATCATGGAATCCACACTACGCCGCCGAACGATTTTTCCTTTGCCTTTGTAGAGCTGATTGTACCGGTTGTTGAAACAGTAAGGGCACTTGAACACACACCCGCGGGTTGCCCAGACCCCTTTAATCCCGAAACGTGCCATTTGAGAATAGGCATAGACCAGTTCCCGATCCATGAAAGGCAGTGCGTCCAGGTCTTCTATGAAATGGTTGAGATTGATAGGGGTATCCTCTGATACCATGATGTTGGAGATTTCAGCGATGTCTTTTTCTTTGCCCTTTTCGAGATACTCCACTACCTCGACGATGGCCTGATCGCCTTCACCGACACAGATGGCATCGATATTGGGGTCTCTAATGCAGCTTCGATCCAGTGTGGCGTGCGGTCCCCCTAACAGGGTGAAAATTTTCCTGTCCCGTCGTAGTGCATCGTTGAATTTCTTCATATCCGTCATGTCGACGCTCATCATGCTGTAGGCTAACATGTCCGGCTTCCAGGAAGATATTTTTTCCATCACATCTTCCTTTTGTATCACACCCAGAATGGTCTCATGGCCCTTCTCTTTCAGAATGGCCGACAGGATCATGGGACCAAAAGGTTCGTTCACCCCCAGATCATTTACAACAAACATCACTCGCATACTCTTTTTCCGTCGAACGTGCCGTCAACCTCTGCATGTTTCTTTGTGGCAATTAAACCTTAAATTTACGACTTAGAGACGGTTATGTCAAGTATTTTTAGTTAACCAGAAACCAGTAGCCAGTAACCAGTATGCTGATCGCAAGGACATCCCATCCTGGGCGATAATTTCCTTTAAGAACTTTTTAAAAAACTCTTGATTTATACCTTTTTTATACCTATATTCTGACATGAATCTGACAGAAAAACAACAGGCCGTGTACACCTATCTTCGGCGGTACATCGAGGCACGGGGTTTTTCACCCACCTACGATGAGGTCCGGCGTCACTTTGGGTTCCGGTCGTTCCAGTCGGTTCAGAAACATCTGGCCCAGCTGGAGCGGAAAGGATACATCCGTATCCCGGAGCGGAACCGGAGTCGCATGATTACGCTGGTGGAGCACGGTGGCTCGACGATGGTACTTCCTCTGGCCGGTATCGTGGCTGCCGGAAATCCCATCGAGGCCATTGAGCAGCAGGAGACCATCGACGTGCCAGAGGAGATGTTGGGTGCAGGGGACTATTTTGCGCTCAAGGTTCGGGGCAACTCCATGATCGATGAGGGGATCGTGGATGGGGATACCATCGTGGTCCGGAAACAGCAGACGGCGGAAAACGGCCAGACCGTGGTGGCCCTGGTGGAGAACGAGGCCACGGTCAAGAAGTTCTTTCGGGTGAAAGACGGTGTGGAGCTCCGGCCTGCCAATGTATCGATGTCTTCCATTCTTGTCAAGGAAGGAGAGTTTGTCATCCAGGGCGTCGTTGTGGGACTCTTGCGGAGGTATCGGTGATAGAACGCGGATTGAACGGATTAGACGGATCGAAACGGATCAAGAAAAACCTAATTTCTAACTGGACTTTGGTAAATTTGATAAATTACAAGAGGGGCTTAATGATTTTGAAAAATGTTGCCCTTGATCTCCCCTTTACTAAGGGGGAGACCAAGAGGGGGTATTGAAGGCGTGCATAAATAATGTTTTGCATAATAACCCCCTATGATCCTCCCGAATAATCGGGACTAAAGGGGATAAAAATTGAATCATTATTTATGCACGCCTGGGGTGCTATGACATTTTTCAAAATCATTAAGCCCTTTGAAAACTTAGAAAAAATTTGTCAACGTTTAATTCTTAAAAAAATCCGTGGTCATCCGTCCAATCCCTGCCTGCGGCAGGCAGGCGTTCAATCCGCGTTCTATTGAGGTAAAATATAGGTATGAACCGGCATATTTTACATCTTCGTGTGGACGGGTTTCCCGTGGCCGTGGAGCGGCTGCGGGATGCCTCTCTCAGGAACCGTCCGGTGGTGATCTGCGCCAGGCATTCGCCCCGTTCCCTTATTTTCTCGGCTTCCCCGGAGGCCCGAAAGGAAGGCATCCGGGAAGGCCTTCCCCTGACCAAAGCCCTCCGGCGGTGCCGAGGGCTCGTCGTGTGTCCCCCTGATGAGGATATGTACCGGAAGGCATCGGGCGAAATTTCCCGTGTTTTAGAGGGCTATTCGCCCCTGGTCGAATCGGGACACTGGGGGCGTTTCTATGTGGACATGACCGGGACGAGACGGATCTTCGGTGATGTGCAGGATTCGGCTTTCAGCATCCGGAGCGGGGTCCGGGATTCGGTGGGTCTGGAAGGGACCTTGGGTATCGGTTCCAACAAACTGGTCAGCGGTGTGGCTGCCAGGGTGGTGGAGACCCACGGTGATCTCTACGCGGTTCCCTCCGGAAGCGAGGCCTCTTTTTTAGCGCCCCTTCGGGTCCGGATGCTTCCTGCGGTCCGGGTCCGAAAGGACAGGACGATGTTGGAAGAATTCAACATCCGGATTGTCCGGCAGTTGGCGAGCCTCTCGATTTTGCAATTGACTTCGGTTTTCGGAAAACGGGGCGTGCTGCTGCACAGGCAGGCACTGGGCATCGATGAGAGTCCGGTGAGGCCCCCGGCATCCAAACCCTTTGTCCTGGAGGAAAAGACGCTGGACGAAGACACCAATGACGATGACGTTCTCCTGGGCGTGCTATTCGGCATGATGGAACGGGCCTGCCGCCGGATGCGGGCCAAGGGGGTGCTGCCCCATACGATCTGGCTTCACATCCGGTATACAGACGGCATGGACACGACCCGCTCGCTCCGGCTCAGGAATCCGGTCATCACAGATCCCCTGCTGTATCAGAAACTGGAACCCCTGTATCTGAAAACCAATTTCCGGCGCCAGCGGGTGCGTTACATGAGTCTGACGTTTACCGACCTGGTCCGTCCCCCGGCACAGATGGCGCTGTTTGAAACACCTGCCCATTTCGAGAGGGAGGAGGCCCTGGTATCGGCCCTGGATAAGATTCGGACTCGTTACAGCGGCGATATTGTTCAGTGGGGTAGGGTGTTGAATTGAGTCTGGCGTGCGCCCCACCCCGCCGATGGAACGCGGATTGAACGGATCGAGCGGATCTAAACGGATTTAAAATAATAGGGTAAAGAAAATGATGCATGAAGAAATCACGGAAAAAATAATCAATGTCTTCTACAAGGTTTATAATGTGCTGGGCTATGGTTTTCTGGAGAAGGTTTACGAGAATGCCATGGTAGTTGAATTGCGGAAGTCAGGTCTTGGTGCTATTCCTCAGAAGAATATCAAGGTGTTTTATGAAACTGAAGAGGTCGGTGATTATTTCGCGGATCTGCTGGTTGAAGATGCGGTCATTGTTGAGCTGAAGGCAGCAAAGGCCATCGGTAAGGAACATGAGGCGCAGTTGACCAATTATTTAAAGGCGACAACTATGGAAGTTGGACTGCTCCTTAACTTTGGATCAAAACCTGAATTTAAGAGGAAGATATTTCAAAATCGTTTGAAAAAATGAAATGGAACACGGATTGAACGGATCTGACGGATTTGAACGGATATTGAAAAACAATATATTATATTTAAGAAAATCCGTAATCATCCGTCCAATCCGTTAGATCCGCGTTCTATCCAAAATCATGAATTTTACCCACTTACATACTCACAGCCGCTACTCCCTGATGCGGGGGACGGCCAGCCTGGAGGCCCTGTGTCGCAGGGTGCTGGAATTGGGCATGGATACTGTGGCACTGACCGATACCAACGGGCTTTACGGTTTGATTTTTTTTCTACAGGTTGCCCGGGAGATGGGCGTACGGCCCATCATCGGCGCAGAGGTGGTGACGGATGACGAGCGGGCTGTGATTCTGGTGAAAGACCGGGAAGGCTATGCCAATCTGTGCCGGGTTTTGACCCGTCAACATGGTAAAGAGGATTTTGTCCTGTCCGACTGCCTGGGGGAGCATGGGGAAGGGATCGTTGTTTTAAGTGATACGGTGGCTCTCCTGAGAAAATTGAAGGGGCAGGACGATCTGTACGTCGAACTCATGGGGGGGCGAGCCAACAGGGGGCTTCTGGATTTTGCCCGGCGGGAAGGCCTGCCGCCCGTGGCGACCAATGGTGTTTTTTTCCTCGATTCCCAGGAGCATGCTTTGCACGCTCTCCTGCGCGCCATCGATTTGAATACCAAACTTTCCCGCCTTCCGCTGAAGAAGGTGGCCCCACCCTCGGCATGGCTTCAGTCTCCGGCTGAAATGGCTGCCCGCTTTCCCCACGTTCCCGATGCCCTGGAGAACACCCTGGTCATTGCCGACAAATGCAGGTTCCGGGGAAATTTTGGTGCAGTCGTATCCCCAGGTCTGGATGGCATGGATCCCAAGGACCTGATGGATCGGCTCCGCAGGAAGAGTGTGGAAGGGGCCCTGCGAAGATACGGAGAAGTGACTCCGGCAGTACGGGATCGTCTCAACTACGAACTCAGTGTCATAGAAGCAAAGGGATTTGCCAGTGTTTTTCTCATGGTGGAGGATATCGTCCGGCAGTCACCCCGAACCTGCGGCCGGGGCTCGGCTGCCGCCAGTATCGTCTCTTACTCTCTGGGCATTACCCATGTGGATCCCTTAAAACACAACCTCTACTTCGAACGGTTCCTCAATCCGGGGCGAAAGGATCCACCGGATATCGATGTGGATTTTCCCTGGGACGAACGGGACGATATCCTGGATTACGTTTTTCAAAAGTACGGTCCTGAGCGATCGGCCATGGTGGCCAACCATGTGGGTTTCCGTCCCCGGGCTGCGGTCCGGGAGATCGCCAAGGTGTATGGTATTCCCGAGGGTGAGATCAAGCGGGTCACGGATCGATTGGCCCATCTGTGGAGCTGGTCCGGTCAATCGGTGGAAGAGGTCGTGGACCACCATCCCATATTTCAGGGCCTTCATCTGGATCCTCCCTGGCCGGAAATTTTGGCCTGGTCTTCACATCTGGAGGGTATGGTGCGTCACCTTTCGGTCCACTGCGGGGGTGTGGTCGTGGTGCCGGATGCGTTGTCCAAATATGTGCCCACTGAGGTGGCCCCAAAGGGGGTGCGCATCGTACAGTGGGAGAAGGACCAGACCGAGGATTCGGGACTGGTAAAGATCGATCTCCTGGGCAACCGCTCCCTGGCCGTCATTCGGGATGCCCTGAAGGCCGTGCGAGACAATACGGGGCAGGTGATCACGTATGGGGATTTGAATCCGCTGGACGATCCCGAGACCCAGGCCCTCATCGCCAGGGGAGACACGCTGGGTGTATTCTACATCGAGTCTCCGGCCATGCGTCAGCTTCAGAAAAAGACGGGGAAGGGGGATTATGAGCATCTGGTGATTCACAGCTCCATCATCCGGCCGGCGGCCAATGATTTCATCGGCGAATATGTGCGGCGTCTCAAGGGTGAGCCCTATCGACCTTTGCACCCGATTTTAGGTCGGGTCCTCCACGAGACCTACGGTATCATGGTTTACCAGGAGGATGTGACCAAGATTGCCGTGGAAATGGCGGGATTCTCTCCCGAGGAAGGGGACGGCCTGCGCAAGACCCTGTCCAAAAAGCGGAACGCCCGGCAGCTCTCTGCCTACCGGAAACAGTTTGTCCGGGGGGCACTGGCCAATGAGATTTCTATGGACGTGATCGATAAGGTCTGGGATATGATACTGAGCTTTGGCGGTTACAGCTTCTGCAAACCCCACAGCGCGTCGTATGCCCTGGTCTCCTTCAAGTCGGCGTATCTGCGGGCCCATCATCCGGCCGAGTTCATGGCCGCCGTGATCAGCAATCAGGGGGGATACTATTCGGCCTTTGCTTACATCAGTGAGGCACGGCGCATGGGACTGACCGTGCTGCCCCCGGATGTGAATGCCTCGGACCGGGTCTACACCGGGAAGGGACGGGAGATCCGCATGGGTTTGATGCAGCTCAAGGGACTGAAGGAATCGGCTCTGGATATCCTGATCCAGGCAAGGGAATTGGGAGGGTGTTACCGCTCTTTTGACGATTTTATGCGGAGAACGCGTCTTCATCCATCGGATGTGCGTATTTTGATCAAGGCGGGTTGTCTGGACAGCATCGCAGACGGTCGCAGCCGGGCAGAGCTGTTGTGGCAGACCGAGGCCGGCCGGCAGAAACGGCCTGCATCCCCCCAGATCTCCCTGGATCTGTTCGATCAGGAGACGGTTCGCCTGCCCCGATTGGGAGATTACGATTTCCGTACGGCCCTGCTGCATGAGGTGGAGATCCTGGGATTTCCTCTGACGGTGCATCCCCTGGATCTGTACGGGGATGTCCTGAGGGATATCCATTTCGTCAAAGCGTGTAACATGCATCGATACATCGGAGAGTGGGTGACCGTGGTGGGCTGGTGGGTCACCAACAAGATGGTCTATACCAAACAAGAGGAAGCCATGGCCTTCATCAGTTTTGAGGATCAGACAGGACTCTATGAGACCATTTTTTTCCCAAACGCGTTCAGGCGGTACTGCTCCCGGTTTACTCCGGTCCGTCCGTATCTGCTCCGGGGCATTGTGGAGGAGGACCAGGGGGCCGTCAGTCTCAATGTGCAGGAGATGGAATTGCTGAAGCGGGGGAAGAAACCAAGTTCGTTGCCGAAGCGGCAGGTACGGATGTTATCGCAGAGCTTATAGCTCCTCGTTTATTACTACTTTACAATTTGTAACTTCAAGTAAAGATAACCTTCCGAAGGTTCGCAGTCAGATTCGGTAATAGCTTACGGTATATGGTATCCGTTGATCAAACCTTCGGAAGGAAATCCATTACTGGTTTCTGGTTACTGGTTGCTGGCAAAAAATTCATATTTCTCAAATGTAAGAGAATGAACCTTCCGAAGGTTTTCCGCCAGATTTGGATATAGCTTATAGTATATTGTAATCCGTTAAGGAACCTTCGGAAGGAAAATGTAAACTATGAACCAATAACCAATAACCAGTAACCAGCGACCAGTATATTTTCAACGTGCCCGGCACTTGCGAAGTGCCGGGCACGTTTACGGACAAGCCAGCAGCCAGAAACCAGAAACCAGCAGCCAGAAAATTTTACATTTTCTTGACATTTTGCAGGATAAATTTATTATATTCTAAAAATGAAACTTTCTACCCATAAAATGGTTGCCAACCGAAAAATCGTTCTTATTTTTTTATTGGCCATTTTACTGCCGTCCTTGATCGTGGGTTATTTGAGCTTCAGCACCTTCTCCAGGAGGCGTGAGACTGTGAACAAGCTCCTGGAGTCGAATCTCTATATTTCCGGGGAAGCGGCGCTCAATGCTGTCGAAAGGGCCCTTTTCGATCAAGAGCAAGAAGCCTTGAACAAAGAGAATTTCGTCCGCTTATACCGGCGGTTGCAAACGCACCGACCATTGTTCAACACGCGTGAATTCCTGGAGGATTCCATAGGACAGTTCTTCTTGTTGGATGGTGATTTTCAAATCGTAGTCCCTAGAACGAGAGGGAAAAGGGAATCCACAATTCAGTGGGAAGATCTTTCATTGGAGAGTCCGTTTGCAAAACGATTTCGGGACGCTGAATTTCAGGAATTTTCACGCGGGAATGCCGATGGAGCCGTGGAATTATACAGAGCGTGTACTTCTATTGCTCCGTCAAGTTCGTTGAAAGCCATCAGTCTGGAAGCGTTGGGACGTAGCCTTCTCTCGCTAAAAAGATTGAATGAAGCGTGGAAAGTCTATAACGAACTCTCCGCCGATTTCGGAGATTTTCAGAACAGGGCAGGACATCCATATGGTATTGTGTCCGCTTTCCAGTTGTCTGAAATAGCGTGGATTCAGAATAAAAGAAAATCGAGTCTGACCATTCTGCTCGATCTGTATAGGGAGATTCGAAATGGTGAATGGCTTCTCAATCCTTCGACTTACCATTTTTTCATTTCGGAAATCGAATCCATTCTTACCGAAAGATCCAACGAAAAAACATTGATCGACATTCAAAAATCTTTTCAGTATATTCAATCACAGGAATCACCCTACCTGGAAGCTATTGAATTTACCGGAATGATGGAGTTGCGTTTAGTCCCAAACATACAGGAAAAGATCTCCCTGGCTCAAGTATCGGGGCTGGCGTCCTCCGGCCGATTGCTTGTCCCAGGGAAAGGTGATTTTTGTCTCATTTCCTATACAATCTTTCCCGACTTTCATTCAAAACAAACCTATTATGGGGGTGTATGCTGGGATCTTCATTTTATCAAGGATCAGATCCTACCAAAGATCTTAAAAGGCTTATCAAAAGATTCTGAATTACTTTTTTCTATCATCGATGAAAAAGGTCGAAATGTCCTGACAGGCGAAGAAGTCGCCTCAAACGCCTCACTCTCCCTATCGTATCGCCGGTTTCCGTTGCCCTGGAAGCTTCTGGTTTCGAATCCCGAAACACAAATTATAGAAAGAACAGCTCGACGGGAGATTTTTTTCTATGGATTTCTTTTATCATTTATCGTTGTTCTCATGCTCCTGGGTGCGGTCCTCATCATACGGGATATTTCCCGGGAATCGGAAACCACCCGCTTGAAGACCGAATTCGTTCACAATATTTCTCACGAATTAAAGACACCGTTGACGCTCATTCGTCTCTATGGAGAGACGCTGCAAAGAAAGAAAAATCTATCAAACGAAGAGAAAAATGAGTCTTATGAAATTATTACCAAGGAGAGTGAACGTTTATCGCATCTGATCAATAACGTGCTGGATTTTTCCAGAATCGAGATGGGCCGGAAAGAATTTCATATGAAAAGGGGAAATCTCGGATATATTGTTTCCGATACGCTGGAATCTTACCGGTATCATCTCGAGAAGAAGGGATTCAGCGTGCATTCCGATATTGTAGCGGATCTTCCGGAAATGGAATTCGATGAGGAAGCCATCGCCAGTGTGCTTGTGAATCTGCTGAGCAATGCCATGAAATTCTCGCCTAATGAAAAAGAGATCCGTGTTAAATTATATCAAGATAACAATATTGCAGTTCTCCGGGTGATCGACCAGGGTATCGGCATCTCAAAGAAAGAGATTCCAAAGATTTTCCAGCGGTTCTATCGCTCCGGGGACGATGTCGTTTCGCAAACCAGCGGCAGTGGTCTCGGTCTTCCTCTAATCAAACATATCGTCGATGCCCACGGCGGCCGGATCGAGGTGGAGAGTGAAATCGGTGGTGGCAGTACATTTTCGGTCATTCTTCCTTTATCGTAAAATTTTGATTAAGGTTAACGAAAAAAATGAACCACAGAGATCACAGAGATTTTCTTAAACTAAAAAGAATATCTTTATGAATTTTATCATTTTCTCTGTGCACTCTGTGGTTCATCTTTAAAACGACGCTCATAGGAAAAGGAATCGGCACATGAAAGCAAAGATACTCATCATCGAGGATGAGGAAGATCTAATTAAAGGTTTGAAGCTGAATTTTGGTGACGAGGGGTATGAAGTGGACTGGGCCTTAGATGGCAGAGAAGGCCTGCAAAAAGCATTGGAAGATCCCCCGGATCTCATTCTCCTGGATATCATGCTGCCAGGAATGGATGGCCTTGAAGTCTGCCGCTCGCTCCGCCAGAAAAATGTGGGTATCCCCATTCTGATGCTCACGGCCAAGGGGGAGGAGGTGGACAAGGTGGTTGGCCTGGAAATCGGTGCCGATGATTACATCACCAAACCCTTCAGCGTTAGGGAATTGCTGGCCCGTATCAAGGCGCATATCCGGCGGACGAAGCGAAGCGAAAAGAACGTCCCCACGTTGTATTCTTTGGGTGATGTAGAGATCGATTTCGCCCATTTTACGGTCCGGCGCGAAGGAAGGGAGTGGGAGTTGACGTCTCTGGAGATGGAGATCCTCAAGTATTTCATCGCTCATGAGGGAGAGGTGGTAAACCGGAACGATCTTTTGGACAAGGTCTGGGGGTATGAGAAATATCCCACAACCCGCACCATCGACAATCATATTCTCAAATTGCGGAAAAAAATCGAAAAAGATCCTTCCCATCCCCAGGTGATTCTCTCCGTCTATGGAGAAGGGTACCGGTTCATGGGTTGATGATGTTCTATTACAGTCCTTTACTTTTATTTGACAATGGTGACAATTCTATAAGTTAGCTTGTTGGTGAATCCAATACTGTTCACTAACAGGAGGACAAGCCATGAATACTAAAAAAATGTTTCTCGGGATCGCCTTGATAGCCGTCTTTTCCACGATTTTCGGATTTCAGACCTCGTCCCAACACAAGGTTCTGTTCGAGAAGGCGAAATTCACCATGGAGACCAAGGGGGACCTGAAGGGAGCCATCGAGCTCTTCAACGAGATCATTAAAAAATATCCGAAGGAAAGGGAATATGGAGCCAAGGCTCTGTTGCATATCGGTTTTTGTAATGAAAAACTGGGTAAACAGGAGGCGCAGAGAGCCTACCAACGCATCATTCAAGAATATGCCGACCAAAAAGACGCAGTAACTGATGCCCGTGCCCGACTTGCAGTAATTGAGAGGCCTGGAGGTCCTGTAGTAGCGGAGGGAATAGTGGTCAGACAGGTGTGGTCAGGTCCCGATGTTGATACCTATGGAACTCCTTCACCTGACGGCATGTATCTTTCATACACAGATTGGGAGACCGGTGATCTCGCCATTCGCGAACTTGCCACTGGAAAGACGCAGCGCCTCACGAAAAAGGGAACCCAGAAACAGCCCGCGGTATTTGCACTCAATTCCGTCATATCTCCTGACAACAAGCTCGTCGCGTATTCCTGGACCAATGAGTACGGGACCTACGATCTGTGTCTTATAGGGATCGATGGTTCAGGAAATCGGATTCTTTACAACAGTAGAGATAAAGATGAAGTTTACCCTGTCTCCTGGTCTTCGGACGGCAAGCAGATTGCAGCCAGAAGATACAGCGTAAGAAGAGGTGAAAAGGCTGAGATTATCTCGATTGCGGTTGCTGATGGATCTATTCAGGTCTTGAAAACTTTTGAAAAACTTTTCTGGCCTCGATTCTGTTATTCATCGGATGATCGATTCATCGCCTATGATTTTCCAGTTACTGAAAACTCAAGGAATAATGACATCAGTCTCATCTCTACCGACGGAAGTGGCGAAATTTCTCTTATTGAACACCCTGCAAATGACAGGTTGCTTGGTTGGACACCAGGCAAAAAAGAGATTTTATTTTTGAGCGACCGCTTTGGAACCTTGGATGCCTGGATTATTCGGGTAGACAATGGCAAACCTTTGGGAGCACCAAAACGGATTAAACCTGATCTTGGGCAGGTTTCACCGATGGCATTTACACAGAATGGTTCCTTTTACTTCAGTATTTATACCAGGATGTTTACTACTCAAATTGCTCCATTTGACTTGAAAACAGGCAGGGTCCAGGAGCAATTGAGCAAAACCCTTTTAGGTTCCAACAAAACTGCCGAATGGTCACCGGATGGTAAGTACTTAACTTATCTCACGGAACGTGCTGAGCCTGCAGGCCCTGGTTTTAATCATAGACTGCTCCATGTTCTGAATCTTGGAACCGGGGAGGAACGCGGACTGGCTGGTGATTTTGAAGTCAGAAACCCTCGCTGGTCTCCTGACGGGCGCTCTATTTTGTTCACAGGTCACGACAACAACAGGCACAATCAGAAGGATTACAATGGGGGCGTATACAAGATAGATGTTCAAGACGGCCATGTGACCGAACTCGTGCAGTTTCCTCCTGTTCATGAACCTTTTCACAGTAACTTTTTTCGTGACGTTTGGTGGACCAGATCTATCGCTGATTGGTCTCATGATGGAAAGGATGTTTTCTATGTAAACAGGGGCAGACTATTTATGCGGGAACTTGAATCGGGTCGGGAGAAACAACTCTATCAGAACAATAATTTAAGATTGCTCCTTGATCTTTCTCCTGATGGTAAAAGAGTAGTTTTTGGTACTGAAAATAGCAGCGATGGAACATGGAGTATCCAGATTATACCCGTCTCCGGGGGAGAGCCAAGGGAATTGTTTAAGTTACATGAATCAGAAGAATCAGAAGAGATAGGCTTCATTAATTGGACGCCTGACGGGAAATACATGCTCTTTACGGAAAATGCGAAGAAAGGACCTGCTTTGTGGCGAATCTCTCCTGAAGGAGGAGAGCCTCAAAAACTATGGCAATCAGATAAGAGATATTCCGGCCTGAGTATTCATCCTGACGGGAAACAAATCGCTTTCTCCACCTATGAAGAAGATTTGGAAATATGGGTGATGGAAAACTTCCTACCGGAGGATAAAAAATAACATATTAAAAGGATCACACAGATATCCCAGGATATATATCCTGGGATATCT
>CAZYTI010000005.1:0-20068 GCA_964650065.1 uncultured bacterium | reverse complement strand
GAAAAAGCAATTGAATTGATGTCAGGTGAATCAAATACATCGCACCTCGCTTTACTTTTTAATCCACCTGACATCAATTCAATTGCTTTTTCTTGTTCCCCTTGCAATGCATAGTTCAAACATTGTCCCATTTGCGCCCATAAATGTTCCGGTGAATCCTTGAAATGAGCGTCAAATAAGGAATAGGCTTCTTCAAAGTGGTCGTTATAAGAAAGTGCCACAGCGTAACAAAATCGATGAATGGGATTTTTAGGATCCATCTGAAATGCATGGTGAAGCGTTTTTAAGCCTTGCTCAAACTGACCTTCTAGTAATTGAAACCATCCCGGAATGTAATAATTTGTTGGAGTTAGAGGGTCAATCGTTAACAACCTCTCAATAAACGGCTTTGCAGCATCTATCTTCCCAGCATTTAGATATCCGATGCATAGCCAATGCAAAGCATCTGGATTATTCGGATTCTTGTCCAATACCCGTTTTAAATGAATTACACCTTGCTGCAATCTTGCACCTCTAATAAGAATTAGTCCAATAAGGTGATGACCATGGGGCGAATCAGGTTCCAATTCAAGAATTCTTTTTGCATATCCTTCAGCCTTTTCGAGGCACTCTTCCTTACTTTTAAACCCAATATTACCATAGGTCCAATAGACATAGCCCATGCCAAAAAGGATAAGGCTGTTATCGCCAATGATATTCAATCCGTTCTGGAGATATTGTTGCGCGTGTTCAAGACCATCTTCTGTCCATTTCCAGATTTCTTGTCTTGCTTTGAGATATAACTCGTAAGCCTGTAAATTATCAATGGAATGCTCGGCAATCTGTTGACTCTCGTTGTTAGTTAATTTGACTTTTAGTGCATCTACAATCGAGCGTGACACTTTTTCCTGAATTTTGAATACGTCATCGAGAGTGCCGCTGTATTTCTCAGCCCAGAGATGGGCGTCTGAAGTCGCTTCGATTAGCTGAGCTGTGATACGGAGATTGTTACCTGCTTTACGAACAGAGCCTTCTAGTAAATACTGAACATTCACTTCCTTTGCGATTTTTTTGATATTCTTTTTTGTTCTCTTGAATGTCATTGCTGAATTTCGAGAAATAACCAGCAACTCATGAATGTGTGACAAATCGGTAATTATCTCTTCAGTCAGCCCATCGCTGAAATACTCCTGTTCAGGATCAGAACTCATATTCTCAAAAGGCAGGACTATAATCGATTTGCCTTTAGATTCGATTTTCTCAGAAAATTTATAACCAGCTTGATGGGATTTTTTGTTTTCATCTGAAAGAGAATAAATTCTTACAGGCCGTTCCAGGTTCTTTAGTGTCTGCTCACCAAGATAGACAACACTAATTTCAGGCTGATTTCTGACCTGGAGCTGTATCTGTTCAGAAATACATATCCCTCCCGCCTCCGCCAAGGCCTCAATCCGCGACGCAACATTCACCCCATCCCCGAACACATCTCCATCTTTAAAAACCATATCCCCCATATGAATGCCGATGCGGAGATTTAAATCGGGATCAGCTTGCACGACTTTCTGGATCTCCATAGCGCTATGGACCGCATCCAGCGCGCTCTGAAAACAGAGCAGCGTACCGTCACCCATCTCCTTAAGAAATTTACCGTTGTGTTTCTCGGCCAGAGCTTGCTGCAACTCCCGGTTTTTCTGCAGGAGGGCCAGCGCCTTCTTTTCATCCTTCGACATCAGGGCCGTGTACCCGACGATGTCCGTAAACATGACGGCTGATAATTTGCGGGTTTCAGTCAATGACTTATCCTGACTTATATATTTTTATCGGATTTAGGAAGAAGGGCAAGAAACACATCTGTGGGTATCATAATCAAATCGTCTTCGATTCCTACATTTTCTTTGGTCAGAATGATGTATTTCTTTACAGGGTCGATACGTTTTATTGTCTTGCTTTCTACCTGTGATTGAAATTTTATCTCGAATCCCAAAAATTGAGAATTCGACTTCATGATGGCATCCAATTCCTTTTTGCTCTTATCATAATAAAACCATGAAAATGTGTATCCTTTTTTCAGAAGAGGTATTTCACCGTACGATCTAAGATGTGAAATAACGTTACCTTCAACCAACTTTCCAATAGAACGCTCATCATCCTGTGATTTACGAATGACATCCCAAACTCCTGTCCCTTCAAGATAACTCCTTACCGTATGCAGGATGAATGGATCGAAGAAATAGACTTTCTTATCCCCCTTGGCCTTAATATCCTTTTTATTAAAATCGTAGGCATAGTGAACAAAGCATATAAAGGAATCTTCCATGTATTCGAGATAATCAATGGTTGTGACATGGGTTCGTTCTATCTGTCTTGAGAGTTTCGAAAAACTATACCTTGAGCTGTAGCGTTCAATAATGGCTTTTAACAACTGCCTGGTTATGCTCTCCTGTTTCTGTAATCGGTTCAAATCACCTAAAATATCTCTGATATAAATTTCCGCAATGGATTGGTTAATTTTATCTTCATGATCTTCAAATCGATTTTGAAGATAGTGATTGATGACACCCGGCAATCCACCTGTGGTAAGATACAGTTGAAATAAAAATCCCAATTCCCCTTTAAAAGGAAGTATCGTCTCAACCTTTTTCAGTATCCCCTTTATATCGGAGTTCAGATCGATTGAGACGTCCGACAAAGCTAATTGAAGACTCTTAAGATTGGAAATAAATTCACTGTCGGAGATATTCTGACTCAAATAATCAACCGACCGAAGAACGAAATCCCTGAAATTCAGGGGTTTGACAAAATACTCATTCCCTTCGAGTCCTCGACCAGGCAACAGTTCTGTTTTTTGTTTTAGTTTTATCGCGTTGGAACCTGTGGCCAGGATACTCCCTTTTTTTAGTAGTCCCAGATCTGCAATTGTCTTTAGTTCCAAATTCCAGTCTTCAAGCGTAGTTATCTCATCTAACAATAAATAAATGTGAGAAGCATCTCTTCTTGATCCACGAAAATAGTTAATCGCATTTCTCATTTCCCTTCTCGAGGTGAAAAAATCCAGGGAAAGATAGAGAATATTTCTGGCGGGAACTCCTTTTTTTAATAATTTTATTACTGTGTCTTTGAGGTAAGTCGTCTTCCCGACCTGCCGTGGACCTCGAAGAATGGCTATGTCGCCCTTTTCTAAATTTATCCAGCGTCTTTCGAAGAAGATCGGCCTGGCTCGCTCGAGTGTTTTATCGTACCGCACAAACGCTTCTCCCTGACTCCACCAGGGATTTTGAGAATTTATTTCAGATATTCTGACCATATGGTTTCTCCGTTATCCAAATTTCCTCATATTTCGATAGCAGACTATCTAAATATACCGATTCTCTTCAGGTTTGTCAAATTAATTAGTAAATTCAAATCAGGATCGTCAGTCACAGACTGCTGAATCTCCACGGCACACCGAACCGCTTCCAGCGCACTCTGAAAGCAGAGCAGCGTGCCATCGCCCATTTCCTTGAGAAATTCGCCGTGATGCTTTTCCGCCAGGGATTTCTGCATCGCCCGGTTTTTCTGCAGGAGATTAAGCGCCTTTTGTTCGTCTTTGGACATCAGGGTCGTGTACCCGATGATGTCTGTAAACATGACGGCGGCTAATTTGCGTTGTTCGGTCAATGTTATACCTCAAAATTCTCACATTCTTTCTTCAAACGCTTCATGAGCTTTTTAAAACGGAGTTCACCACGGATGTTTTCGAGGAAGAGATCTTTCTCGGAAAGTAGGGGATAGTTTATGAATCCGCCATCAACAGCATTTTCCAACCAATCCAATGCCTCTTCCTTTGCTCCGGTGAGGGAAAATATTCCTGCCAGATGGTGAGAAAATGTTATATCCCTAAGGCAGGTTTTTTGGAAATCAGTGGTCATCTCATGGAAAACCTTATCCTTTTTTTTCTGTACTGCATATTTCAACATGAGTCCCAATTTGGAAAATGCGTTGTTAGGGGCGAAATTAGCAATTTGATCAATCAATACAAATGCCTGGTCCATTTGACCAAGATAAGCTAGGGCCATAGCATAGTAGAATTGCACAATTACATTATCGGGAAAGAGGTCATATGTTCGACGAAAATGCGGGATGGCGAGTTTGTATTCTCCATCATATGTATGCACCAATCCTTGTAGATTGTTCGTGGCGAAATGCAGAGGATCAATCTGGATAAGCCTCTTAAGTATCCGGGTCGCTTCAGCAATCCCCCCTACAACCTGAATATGGTAGGCCGCAAGACCCTGCAAAGCAAAGGCATCATCCGGGTAGATTGAGAGGGCTTTTTGGAAGTGATGGATTACTTGTCTTGGATTTCCCCATAGGGCAATCCATCCGAGAACGGCGTGAGCTTTTTCAGATTCAGGATCTAAAGCCAGAGCTTTCTTAGCTATTTCTTTACTTTTCGCGAATTCCTTGTCTTGTTTAGCCCCGATATTGACCAGCTGTAGGATAGCATATGCCATGCCCGAATAAAGTAGGGCATTATCGCCCATGATATCGAGACCATCTTGAAGATGTCGGATTCCACGATTTAAGCTTTCTTCTGTAAACTTCCAGATCTCCACATTTGCTTTGAGATAACAATCGTATGCCATAATATTGTCAATAGGCCGGTCGGTAATCTTCTGTTTTTCTTCTGCTGAAAGCTTCAATTTAAGGGCATCAACAATTTCACGCGAGACCCTTTCCTGAATGTTGAAAATATCATCTAATGTTCCTGTGTATTTGTCTGCCCATAAATGTTTGTCATTGACGGCATTGATCAATTTCGCTGTAATTCTGAGGTTCTTTCCCGCCTTTCTCACACTTCCTTCAAGCACATACTGAACATTGACTTCTCTTGAGATCTCCCTGATTCTCATCTTTGTTCCCTTGAATGTCATGGCAGAACTTCTGGAAATCACAATCAGAGCATGAATATGAGATAAATCAGTAATGATCTCCTCGGTCAGGCCGTCACTGAAATATTCTTGATCAGGATCGGGGCTGATGTTGATAAAAGGAAGAACGATGATGGATTTTTCTCTTTGATCTCCTTCTTTCGAGATTAAAACACCAGGTTGAGAAGTACTCAGCCCTCCGACTAAAAGGGTATAAATCCTCACCGGATGATCCACATTTTTCAGTTTCTTCTCATCAAGAAAGAGTGCCTCAATGTCCGGCTGGCTCCGTACGCTCCGATAGACTTCTTCCGAAATACAAATTTTTCCAGCTTCTGCCAGCCGCTCGATCCGCGACGCCACATTCACACCGTCCCCGAACACATCGCCTTCCTTGAAAACGATATCCCCCAGATGAATGCCGATGCGAAGATTCAGTTCCGGATCTTCCTTCACTGATTTCTGAATTTCCATTGCACAACGCACCGCATCCAATGCACTCTGGAAACAGAGGAGAGTACCATCGCCCATCTCTTTCAGAAATTCGCCGTGGTGTTTCTCGGCCAGGGATTTCTGCAAGTCCCGGTTTTTCTGGAGTGTTTTTAACGCCTTCTGTTCATCTTTGGACATCAGGGCCGTATACCCGATGATGTCGGTGAACATGACGGCGGCAAGTTTACGTTTTTCAGTCATATCTATACCTCTAACTCCTCCCATTCCTTCTTCACTCTTTCTATCAGCTTCTTGAACCGTTCCTCGCCGCGGATGTTTTTTA
Source organism: uncultured bacterium (assembly GCA_964650065.1). Taxonomy (GTDB): domain Bacteria; phylum Zhuqueibacterota; class QNDG01; order QNDG01; family DSAB01; genus CAZYTI01. The sequence continues at coordinate 14,404 of CAZYTI010000005.1, read as the reverse complement.
AAAAAGGATCGATCTCATTCATAAAGGGATAATTGATAAAATTTTGATCCACAGCATTCTCAAGCCAGTCGATGGCCAGTTCTGTCTGATTGAGGTAAGAATAAAAAGTAGCTATATGATAGGAATACTGCATATCCCTTTTTATTGTCTTTAGAAAATCTTTAGTCAGCAATTTCGAAATCTGGTCTTTTTTTTCTTTTAATGCAAATTTAAGAAAAAGACTAAGCTGAGTCCAGATATCGGGAACTGAAGACTTGATGCCCTGATCAACTATGGAGATGGCGTCTTCGAAGCATTGGTTATAAGCAAGACAGAGCGCATACCAAAATTGAATCATCGTCACTTCAGCGGCCATTTTGTAACTCTTGGCAAGTCGATCCACAGCCAACCCAAACCTTCCCTCAAATAATCCAAGACCTCCATATAGTAAATAATGATTCGGATTTATAGGATCGATCTTAAGCGCTTTCTCAATTAATGGAGTAGCAGCAACAGTCTTCCCTGAAAGTATATAATAAAATCCAAGCCATGCCGTTACGTCTGTATGGTTTGGATCAATTGAGTGTGCTTTTTTGAGGTGGTTGATGGCTTTTTGTAAATTTCCTCGTAACATATAAAGAACGCCTAGCGTAAAATGAGCCTGGCCGGATTCCGGATCTAATTCAAAAGCTTTGTTGGCATATTCCTCAGCTTTTTCAAGATACTCCTCCTGCTCGATCCCAATATTAACATACTGGAGATAGGCAAATCCAATACCTGCATAGAGAACAGAATTTTTGCCGATTATTTCCAATCCATTTTGAAGATGCTTCAGAGCCCGCTCAATACCATCCTTTGTGAAGAGCATGATTTCACTTCTGGCCTTTAAATAGCATTCGTTTGCGTGGGCATTATCAATAGGTCTCTCAGACAATTTTTTTTCTTCTTCGGGGTTGAGTTTCAGTTTGAGCGCCTCAACGATCGATCGAGATACTTCCTCCTGAATTTCGAAAACGTCATCCAGCTTTCCGCTATACTTTTCAGCCCAAAGATGGGCATCGCTTATTGCATCGATCAACTGAGCTGTAATCCTGAGACTATTCCCGGCTTTTCTTACACTTCCTTCCAATACGAACTGAACTTTTAATTCTTTCCCAATCTCCCTGATTTTTTTCTTGGTTCCTTTGTAGGTCATTGCAGAACTTCTGGATATTACAAGAAGATCATTTATCTGGGAAAGATCAGAAATTATCTCTTCTGTCATTCCATCACTGAAATACTCATTGTCTTTATTCGGACTTATATCATCGAACGGCAGTACAACAATGGATTTCTGCTTTTCCTCTTTCGCTGTAACCAACGGCAGCGGCTTTTTCAATTCCTCTAACAAATCCTGCATACTCTGATACCGCAACACCGGATCTTTCTCAAGAGCCTTGACGACAGTTTGTTCAAAATGGCTGGGCATTTCTTCTCGAATGGAGGAAGGTAACACCGGTTCTTCATTCAGAATCGAATACACAACCGCCTGATCATAGTCACCCTTAAAGGGCAGTTGCCCTGTGACCATCTCGTACAACACAACCCCCAAAGACCAGATGTCCGTTCGATGATCGACCTCCTCCCCTCTTGCCTGCTCCGGTTACATATAGGCCGCTGTCCCAATGGTAGTTCCCGTTTTTGTCATCTTCACCTGGCCTGCCAATTTTGCCAATCCAAAATCGAGAATTTTTACTATTCCATCATTCGTGATCATGATATTGGCAGGCTTGATATCTCTGTGCACAATTCCTTTCTCATGGGCCTTTTTCATTCCCTGTGCGATCTGAATGGCAATATCCACGGATTCATCGATGGGTAGGGGCGTCCCGCAGGAACGGGATGCCCCTGCATGCAATTTATCCATCAGTGTTTCACCTTCATAATAGTCAACACACATAAATATTTGATTATCTTCCGTCTCATTGATTTCATGGATGGTGCAGATGTTATGATGCTGGAGCACCGATGCTGCTTGCGCTTCCTGGATGAAACGCTCTTTGGCCTCGGGATCCCGCGTCATCTCCGGCGGGAGAAACTTGAGGGCTACGGTACGCTTGAGCTTGGTGTCCTCGGCTTTGTAGACGATGCCCATCCCGCCACGGCCTAGCTCCTCTAAGACACGATAATGGGAAATGTTTTTACCTATCATCTTTCGGCCTCCTTCGTGGCCTGCGGGACAAGTTACCGCCTTCGCCCAGTTTCTCCCGTATCTTATAATGAGAAATCGTTTTGCCAATCATAATCAACGCCTCCCGCTGCGCGGACCTGTCCGCCCTCTTTTTGGAGGAACCAAGCTATTATATTTTTTTATTATTGAAGGCATGCCGCGTTCGCCTCCCGTCCCGACGAAGCCGGGGAGTTTTTCGATAATTTTATAATGTGTTATTGTTTTACCGATCATTTTATTATTCTCTCAATGCAGTGCCTCCAGCACATCCGGCAGTCCGTCTTCAAATTTGGTATATTTGGGCGACCAACCGAGTATTTTTTTTGCGAGATCGTTACGGCACCGCCGTGATGTGGTAATTCCCTCAACCATGGCGCCACCAAGAAAAATCTTTGCCATCAATTTGGGGAAATTCCCCGGTCTCTTGACCTTTAATTGGTCTGCGATTCCGAACATGATGTCCCGCATCAACATGGGTTGGTCATCGACCAACAGCAACACTTTTCCGTCTGACCGGCCATCGAGAGCCGCCAAATAGGCATTGGCCAGGTCCGTCGAATTGATCGGGCTCCAGTAGTAATGTCCACCGCCCGGCAGCCCGAATTTCCCGGCTTTTATCTGCTCAACGATCTCCACAAAAAAACCGGAAGGACCGTAAACGAATCCCGGTGCTATGACACACCCGTTGATTTTACCTGTTTCCACTTCATTGAGTAGATATTCGCTTGTCTCAGCCCCTCCCTTTGAAAATCCAGGCGGATCGAAGCCGCATGATTCATCCGTCCAACCATCATCCCCGACTCCAAAAACCAAAAATCCGGTCGTATGAATGACTCTTCGTTTTTTCTTGCCGGCAGCGTCTACAATACACTTGAGATGGGTGGCTTCAGCTTCATCTACACCCTTCATCTTTTTTCGAGTGAGACGCCCTTTCGTTCTCAACATCACGCATAAAATGGTCACATCCGATTCCTCAGCCGGAGGGCCCACCACAGAGCAGTCACGCATGTCACCAACGACCGGTGTTATTCCCATTTCCTTCAATTTTTTCACGTTACCCTGGTTACTGGTGAGACCCAATACTTCGTGGCCGGCTTCAACGAGTGCCCTGGAGATGGAAGATCCGACAGATCCGGTCGATCCTGTAACAAAAATTTTCATGCCCTTTCTCCTATAATTAATGAGCGTAATGATAATATGGCCCCAAGTGACCAATCGCTGGGCAAAAACAATTTAAAATCAGGATTGATTTTAAGAAGATAGGCCAACCCTCCGGTGTGATCGATATGACTATGAGAAAAAATGGCGATATCCACCGCTTCCAGATCTGCGCCTAACGCCATGGCATTATGTTCCAGGATGTCCGGATACGTCCCTGCATCATAATAGTTTGCCCGATCATCGCCTTCCTCCATTCACATACGCCACAATGCATTGACCGGATATGCAAACATATTCTCACCGAAAGGCACTGATTCTATACCTGTATAAAGCACAACACCCCTCAGAAAACGGTCACCCAGTTGTTTCGCGAACCATCGTAATCCCTTGAAGTCCGCAGATCGGACCGTAGCCGATGATTTAACCTCAATGCCCACACAACGGCCGGGACGGTCCTCCAGGACGATATCGACCTCCTGACCGGTCTGGCTTCGGAAATGAAAAAATCCAGGCTGAGTACGACTCCAGGTCGCCTGTTTACGTAATTCAGATAGTACAAAATTTTCCAAAAGAGGCCCAACTTGAATCGTCTGTCCTTCCAGGTTTTTTGCTTCTACACCCAAGAGATAAGCGGGTAGACCGGAATCCGTAAAATAAATTTTCGGGGTTTTAACGAGTCGTTTACCCAGATGACCGCTCCAAGGAGGTAGCCGCTGGATGAGATAGGTCGCTTCAAGCAATGCCAAATACCGTTTCATACTCGTTTGAGGAATTTGCATTGTACGGGACATTTCAGCAGAATTGAGTAAACACGCCAATCGCGTGGCCAGAAGTTCGAGTAATCTGGGCATCATTATCAGTCCGTTTATATTGGCAAGCTCCCGGATATCCCGCTGTAAAATTGTGGTGATATAATCCTTGAACCAGGCTTCTTTTCGGGCAACCACCGATCGCTTCTGAATTTCTGGAAATCCGCCATCCACCACCTTCCGCCAGAGTTTTTGCCGATCCCCTCCATCCGTTGTTATGGGGAAGGGCATTTGACCAAATATGGCATCGATGAATCCCTCTTGTTTTTTCCTCAATTCTCCTTGGGAAAATGGAAAGAGATTGAAAATGGCCATTCGACCTGCCAAGGATTCTGAAATACGTGGAAGCGTTAGCACATTTGCAGAACCCGTGATGAGAAAACGACCAGGTTGGCGCTTTGCATCAATTTCTAATTTCATGGCTGGAAGCAGTTCCGGTGCCAGTTGTATCTCATCGATGACTGATGGACCATCAAGGTTTCTAAGGAATCCATGGGGATCCGAACGGGCAGCACTACGGATTGTCAAATCATCCAAACTTCGATATACCGCAGGATGTTTGTCTCGTGCGATCTGCCGGGCCAGAGTGGTTTTTCCTGTTTGGCGGGCACCAGTGATAAACACGACCGGGCTGTCCCTCAGTGCTTCAAGGATATATGGTAAGACAAAACGAGGGTATAACATATTAACCTATTTATGGTCAATATTTAACCATAATGTGGACGATTTGTCAATTTTATACTGAGAATATAATGAAAAAATTTATTTATCCAAAGCATTTTTTTGGTTTTTCATTATATTAAACCTCAAAATGCTCCCACTCGTATTTGACCCGTTCCATGAGTTTTTATAATGAGAGACAATCTTACTGATCATACTTACGACCGTTATTGATAAAAAAAGTCATCTGAGCGGGATCGCTTCTTTAAGTAGGTCAATAGCCCTGTTCCATGCAATTTCGAAGGTCACTTTTTGATTTTCCGGGACAAGATATTCCAAATTATTCTTCCAATTTATCTCAAACTCTTTTTGCCTGCGTCCAATCATGTTTATGTTTATCTTTTCAGGTAAAATACCTTTAACATAACATTTCTTTTTAAAAGCCTCCATGGCTTTTTGCTGATCGACACCTCCATCTGCCAGCTTGTAGATATCATAAATATCTCTTGAAATCGCATATTTTCTTTGTCCGGAAAAGGCCCGTAATTTTTCAGCAAGCATTTCTTCCAGGAAATATGTTTTCAATTTTTGTTCTGGCATGCTCTTTTCATCGGAATATGGATGAGAAACAGGTAAAGTTGCTAAGGGAAACACGATTATCTCGTTACGATTTAAATGTATTCTTCTGCCAGATAGTGCAAGTAGCAACCTAATACATAATCTCGCTCAATGATCATAGGATCCAGATGGTTGGCACCGGATATACGACGGACTTCAGAAGAAGGAATCATTCAAACCTCAACATTCACATGTAGTCGCCATCTTGTAACAATATTTCCCGAGTCCGGGCCGCCCGGCATCAGCGGACTGATGCCTTTGGTTAATCCGTTCTGCCATTCTAATAACATTTTTTTCCCATCCTGAGACAATTCCCCAACGAATTGTTCAAAAAGGTATCCCAATCTTTTTTTAACCGCTCCATTTGGAAATTGGGAGGCATAATTAGCCAATTTAACAAAATCAATCTCCTGTGCTCCGCTGCTCACTGCTTTTATCAACTCCTCAATACTTCCGCTGCGGATAACATCACTGGCACAATCTATCAATGTTTTTTCTTTATCCGTCACCCAGTAAGAGATACTTCCTTCCCATCGTCTGATATGACCAAAAAATTTGACTTTTGGAACCGTAACAATTTCAAATTGAGTACCCATGATGTTTTTCCGAGGTGTATTTTTTCGTTGGGTTGTCTGAATATAGGTAATCCTTGGAAGTTGTTCTGTCCAGTTCCAGTAACGAATGGCACTCCAGTAAGCGATAACAGCAGGTTCAGCCAGCATATTGGCGATAAGTAAAGGATTTTCGTTCCATTGTCTCTTTGGACCCGCTTCCAGAGGAATGATCAGATACTTACCGCGCTCGATTCTCTCCAGCCAGCCTTTCCGTACCAAATGGCTCAATTTTTCCCTGGCCCTCTCTCGGCTACTCCAAAAGGCAATAGCTTCGTGGATTGTGAAAGCCATACTTGTTTGTGAAGCCATTTGAGCGAGAAATTCAGCTTCCCTGGGACCCAATTCTGTTATATTTTTATTCATGAAAATACCGTCTTAAAACATATGATCATGTCAAGATATATAATATTCATAAGAAAGTCAAGTGGTAGGAATTTAAGGGCATTCTCACGCTTTAGTTTTGTCATCGGCCTGTTAGCCAGCTCCCATTACACCCTCACCCAATTTCTTAAGAATCTGATAGTGGGAACTCTTTTTGCCTATCATATTCTTGTCCTCCCCCTTCGTGGACCAGTCCGCCGATCTATTTACCGGAATCGCCCATGTAAAATGGTATTCATGATTAGGAACATGGTTTTCCAATCACGCCGATTATTGTTTACAGCTTCGTCTCTCTCACGCCTCCCATCAATATCGAATTAAACAAAACCTTAAAAGTCGCGTATGCATGGGCCCGGTTCAAGGCATCGAATCCGATGAGAATGACGTGGCCCTCTCCCATGGGCACATCGATGATGGATGCCTTGTTGGCAATTTTTCCCTCACCCAGGAGAAATCCACTCTTCAGAATATGCTTGGCAGGGTATTTTGCCACCACCTCGGCCTCAACCTGAAAGTTGGGGATGATTTTGAACGCCGGACTCCTGGCGAAAAATCCGATACTCTCCTTTTCCATGCCATAGGCGACCGGATGTCGGTTATTAAACTCCATTCCCAGGATGGAACCGGGACAATAAAAATCCTTACTGTCGACACCCGTGAGCGTATTGGCTACAGGCAGACCGAAATCCCCGATCAGAAGATCCGAGGACGAGTCCATGGTGATCAAAATCCCACCGCTTTCGACAAACTGTTTCAAGTGCATTAAACCTCCGGCACCAATGCCTTCGGCATACCTGGGAGGCGTCGTGCCTTTCTCGCGACCATCGAGGATACCTTCCGCCCAGATGTCGGGAATGTAAATCACATCGTACCGTTCTTCCAGGCCGCCAATGCGAAATTCTTCGTTAAGAATATTCTTGTAGGGGAACTCGTACTGTTCCAATATCCAGCGACTCCATCCTTCATGCATGCTGGAGATCCAGGGCTTATACATCCCCAAACGGACGGGACTCAACTGGTAAACCTCCCCTTTCGGAGCTCTGCGGATATTCCTCACCGTTAACATGAGCCCCTCTGTGGCTGTCTGCAGTGCTCTCGTATGACGCGATGGAATCAGTATCGTGCCCGGAGCCAACTCTTCACCATTTACCACAACAGGATCTTTGGACCAATACACATCAGCACCTTGTTTCAACAATCGGTTCGTGGCAATATAACTCTGATTATCAATGAGGGAAATGGCAAATCCGTAACCCCTTCGATAGGGTAGAATGGTTTCATTGTAAGTGATTTCAGATATTTTTTTCAGCTGGACAATAAAAGGATTGGTCACCGGAATCGTCTTCACACCCATCTGATAGGGCAGTGTCCACCCAGCCACATCATAGGGCTGAATAGGAGATCCTCCCGCCGATTCCCGGATATCCGGATAAGTTTGAGGTTCTAAAATATCTTTGGCATAATTACGAAAGGGCTGACTCATCAACACGACAAAGGTCCCGGTCGGGTATGAAATGCCGTCTGCCGAAAATGACGCATCCGCCTGATGAACCTCCACACCGCCTTCCATGATCACATCGATCATCTTGAACAGCGTCGCTTTATCCGACTGTTCGGGTGGCATGAGGAATGCATACGGCGGCTCGCTGTTGCCGGCTTCTACGGCCCGCTTACCCATGAGGTAGCGGTTGTAAAGCAGCTTCTCACGATTGACTGCAGCCGTTTGTAATACGGATTTTGCCGCAATCAGATCATACTCGACGATATCCCTGAGACGCCACCAGCCCCCTGGCCAGGGATTGGGAAAGTTCATCATTTTTTGGTACGACGGAAATCCACGTCCCCCTCCCTGTAAATCACCTTTCTCCTGAAATATGGGTGTGGCGACTTTGCAACTGGCCAATTCTGTCAGGAGTCCGACGGTGTTGTGCCACATGGCGGTCATCAGGAAAGCGCCCTGCCACCAACCCGTGAAAAAATGGCTGGTTCCTGCGCCTGCCTTCCCATGACTTTCCAGATCCAGAGCCATGCCTTCCCCAAACAGGGCGTTCTCCCACACGATGAGAGGATCGATATTGGGATTTAGAGGATCGATATAGGGGGGCACAAAAATCCTGGATCCCCTGTTCCCCATCTGGTGCATGTCCAGGTAGATGGGGGGCAACCAGTCGTGGTAGAGCACACGATTCACCATCTGGGACTCAACCTGGGTGAGCATGACAGCATCCCGATTGTTATCGTGCCCGGTGTAGAGCTGGTAAAGCCAGGGTAGGGAACTCCCCTCAAACTCGGTGTCCACATACTGATCATACCAATCCTTCACCATCATCAGACCATCCGGATTGAAAGAGGGTACGTAAAGAAAAACCACATTGTCCAGGATCTGCCGGTTTTGATAGGTGTCGTTCATGACGAGATCATAGGCCAGCTCCGGGGAGGCCTGCGCTGCGCCGACTTCGGTCGCATGCAGACTGCACGTGATGAGGACAATGATTTTTTCATTTCGCGTTAAAGTCCATGCCGTTTCATCGTTGAGTCCGCGAGAATCGGCCAATCGCCTGGAGGCCCCTTTTATTTCATCGATTCGAGCCATATTCTCCGCACTGGAAATCACCGCCATGATGAAGGGCTTTCCTTCGGTGGATCGGCCCAGATCGAGAACCTGGATTTTATTCGAACCATCATCCAACATCCGGAAATAGGACACAATTTCATCCCAGGTCGCTAACTTATGGTCTGATCCCAATTGAAACCCGAAAAAATCCTGGGGAGCCTGTACCTGCCCGAAAACAGAAACCGAAAACAATAGTCCTAGATAAAAAAACATGGTCCTTTTTTTCATAACAAACCTCTTTATTATTTAAACCAAATGATTCACCACGGATTTACACGGATATACACAGAGATAAAGACAATGTGTTGAAATATACAATGACCGACTCAAATCGGAGTAATGCGTTTTAACATTGAAATATTAAAAATTGTTATTTTCTGTGGTATTCTGTGTTATTCCGTGGTGATATTAATTATTCTTTTACATCACCCACCGCATCCTGAAGGGCATCCATGCAGGTCAGGGAACAGTGAATTTTTCGCTCGGGGAGCCCTCCCAGGTGATCCACCAGAGCCTCCTTGGAGATGGCCAGCGCTTCATCGATCGTTTTCCCTTTGACCATCTCAGTAAACATGCTTGTCGATGCAATGGCAGCCACACATCCCATGACCTTCATTTTAATGTCAGTGATTCTATCGTCCTCGATTCGAATGTGGAGAAGTACCTGATCACCATCCGCCTCATTTTTCGCTGTCCCTACAGCATCGGGATCTTCCAGCTCTCCCACATTCCTGGGATGCGTAAAGTGTTCTTTTACCGTATCGTTATACACGCCATTCACTCCTCTTAGGGTACTCTACCCACATAAAAATTTGTGTGATTAAAATCCTAAAAAACAAAACTCAATATCCAAACAATACCCAATATCCAAATTCAAAATGACAATCAAATCGACCATAGTTTTGAAATTGAACACTCAAGTCTCATATACCCTTGCTACTAACGATCACCTCATCACCATGCATCTACCAATGACCTCGGTCCTCATTTCTTCTTCCTCTCCATGAGCCCTGGCAATAATCTTATAGAGATAGACGCCGTTGGCCAATTCGTCTCCCATGTCGTCTCTCCCATCCCAGGGAATCAAATTAAAACCGGGCTCGCCCATAATACTATCGAACTGCCGAAGGAGTCTTCCATCGACAGTGAATACCTTAATGGTCACATCTGCATCCAAATTGAGTTGAAAGGTAAAGTGGGTCGAAGAATGAAAAGGGTTGGGATAATTCAGGACTTCTTCGATCAGCAACTTTCCCTGAGGAGTAACACGAAACAGGATCGATTGCTCCGACGAATTGTTGGCGTTATCCCAGGCCTTGAGATTCAGCTCGTGTTCACCGGATTCGATGTCTGACAATGGATAGTGTATTTTTCCCTGCAGGTAGCTACCCTGGTCGTAATGGAAATAATCGGTAACATCGGTCTTGTCCTCCCCATCCAGTGTCAATATGATCTTATGACCGATCTCTCCCGTAATGTTGATTCCGCTCTTATTGTCAACAATACCGGCAACAAGCTTGGGTTTTCCTGAAATCATACCTCCGGTCACAAAATCCTCCCTCCCTTCAAAATAGAGCGATATGTCAGGACCCCGAGCATCTTCTAAATCGCTGCTGCCCCCAATCTCAATATCACCCCAATACCCTCCCCCATCGGCTTCCTCGTTCCAGTAATAACAAGTAATCCGCCCGGTGTGTCCACCGTAAAATATATCTTTGGGCATGATGAACGATATCTGGAAATCTCCGTTCTCAGCCTGAGCCTCTCCTCGAAAGATGGCATTCCCTGGAAGAAGATAGGACAGCTGTGTACCATATTGTGTGGTGTAAACGACGACCTTTTTGGAATCAAAGGCCTTAATATCGATCCTTCCGCTGAAATCCATCCAATCACCACCGTTTTTTTCCAATTTTCCTGCCACGGAGATGAGACTCAATGCCTTGAGTGTATCGGGTTCTATATCTGTGATCACGGCCCGATACCTGGGAACGCCCAAACGCATGGTGGGATCTCCGAAGATGTGGTACATCTCGTTGTTCACGGTCGAATAGGTATTCAACTTGGCCATCCGCATGGCATCCCCGACACGAAGTGTGGGCCCATGGTCTGAAAAAAGGGCACTCATGAATGCCTTGTTCAATGCCTCATTGGGTGCTGCGTTACAGAACCGCGTGGCAGCGATCACACCGATGGCCCCTTTCCCTTCGGCGTTGATGAGATCCTCGGTAAAACTCTGCTCCTCGGGATTATCGAATAAACCGAATGCACATGTGGCTGCATAGAAAAAGGGGAACCGTTCCTGATTTTGCAGAAGCGGAAGCACGGTCTGTCTGTCAAATACCCGTTCATGGGCCCAGAGATGTTCGTTACCATGCCCAACGAAATTGACCAACAGAGTTCCCTGATTGATCTGCTCTACCAGATCTTCCCGGGCAGCGGGTTTCCGTCTGCCTTCCACAGTAATTTCCTCAGGATATTCGGTCAGATAGATCTTTTTAAAGTTAAAGAGCTGGGGAATAATATTCTCAGCAATGACTTCAGTGGCACGGGTGTGGGTTACCTCATTTTCATCTCCGCTCTGGGCCTTCTCATCGTCTCCGACCATGGTAATCAAATGCCGCCAATCTCCCCTGACCGGATCGGTTTCGTAGCCAATGATCTTATCGACCATGGCTCTGGCTTCTTCCGGAGTTTGAACCGGGAGCCTGCCAACCGCGAGATCCATTCTGGTATCATTGCCGCTGACATAGGTGTACCAATCGTCCGTTGCCCTGGAAGTGCTCTCTGTGGTTCCGTCGTGTTCGAAAGGGGGAATCCAGTTTTTATCCAACGTGGATTGATAATTCCGATAATCGTAATCTCCGTCACCAAAGAGCAGGAGATAGGCAATGCGACCACTCCAATTCTCGTAGGCATACTTCACAAAATCTCGAATGGCGGTGGGATCGAATAGTCCCCAGCTAAAATCGTCGTATATATCCTGAATATCCGCCACAAACACCGACAGGCTATCGTGTTCCTCTCGCATGGCCTGCAGCCTTAGAGCCTGATCATAAAAATCGCTGTGGGTGATGATCACCAGATCCGCGTGATGGTCCGAATCTCGCAGGTCGGAACCTTCGTCCCGCTGCATACCCTCGGGTGTCAGAAAGGCCGAAGACTCGACCGAAATATAGTCTCTGGGTTCATCGGCACGTACCGAATCGACGAATACCCGGTTCCCTGCGTCAGATCTCAGCTCAAAACGTCGAATATCCTCGATATGAGTCACGTCCAGAACGATGGGCTCGGTGCCAAAACCGGAAAGCCGGTATTCATAACGCCCCTCAGTTACAGGCGAATAGAAACGCAACTTTCCATCATGGGCCTCTAAGCTGCGACCATACTCGACCTCAAACCAATCCAGGTATGCTTTCGATCCCACATCGAGTCCCAGATACATAAAGGTAAGGACATCGCTCCCCGAGAGGGAAGCCACCGACAGTTCGGCGGACGTGGAAGAGAAATTTATCCTGGGGCCACCACTCTGCGAGGTCCCTGAAAACTGCACCGTTTTGAAGGTCTGTTCATTCAGCCGAATCTGAAATTGATTCAGACCCAGGGCAGCACCCATGAACCGAAAATGAAATCGCAGGGTATCACTGATAATTGTATCGTTGAACTGCAGATCGAAAGATCTTGTGGATGTGGGGGCCGTGAACAAGGGCCCGCCCCAGTGAATACCCGATTTCATATGATTGGTAATATCCTGTTCATAAAAATAAAGATCACGGAAAGTCGTGACTGCCTGTACCCCTGGTTCCGGATAAGAGGGCAAAGTAACGGTCGATATACGCTGACCATAGCTCCCGTCATTGAAAACGAACCAGTATGTGTTCTGACCTGTGTAATGGTTAATATAATGCTTGTACCGTCCCACAAACGGATCATATTCCCAACCTGTCACGCCTTTTCCGTAAAAAAGAAAATAATCACTGGCATCAAAGCGTCCATCTTCCATGCCGAACAGGAGTACCGGATTTTCGATAAGGCTATCGGCACGGTGTGTACTGAGACCTCTGGGGAGTTCACTGCCGCCATTATTGTAAACTTTAATCGTTGAAGGCTGGATCGAACCGATGTCGATTCCTTGACCCGTTAAAAAACTTCCCGACACCTGATACAAGCCTTCCTCGGACACTTGTATCTTATACACTTCCCCGGCTTGAGTCACATTTGCCTTGCGCCTGGGTTTCCTTGGATAATTGATTCGCCACCTTTTCACCTGGGAATAATTGACCAGGGTCCTACGATAAATTTCTTCATCCCCGGTATTGACTTCTGCCCCACCTTCATCCGTACGCCCTTCAAAAGCAATCTGAAATACCATTTCCGTATATTGACGGATCGTGTTTTCCCTGGCATCAAACTGTACCGGATAAACCTTAATTCTGATAATCCGCTGATCACCGAACATTTCCGGTTCATCTACTTCAAACAGGGGTCCGGGCAGATATCCCGACCGTTGATAAACCGGACCCTCACTATAATCCTCCCCGGGCAGGTTATCCTCTCTCGTCAATGTCGGCATGGGAAGAAGCCGAATCCCCTGTTTTTCCACAAATTCAGCTTTGGACACGGTAACATTCACACCTCCCAGAGCAGGGATACCCACGGAAATGATTCGGCACGGTACCATGGGAGCTCCCGGTTCACCTGTGTAACTCACCAGATGAAACTGGGCTTTCTGATAGATTTTGTCATTTAAGTTGAGTGTGTCCAACCGAAAGTTTACCGGTGAAAATTGAAAGACACAGCTCTGATCGGTCGTTGCAAGTAATTGGACATCTCGATCGCGCTCCACTGATCCGAATAGGTCCATCGTGACAATGATGCAGACACTTAAAAGCCATAAGTTCTTGATACGCATTGACAAGTCCATTAAAATGTATATTTAGGTTCTACTTCAATAACCACTTCAACGATGGAAGGAAATGTATCTTTAAGAGCCTCTACCAACTTTTGCTTGATTCTTGAAATCTCTTTTTCCTTCATGCCTGGATCCACCGTTAAATCGAAAAGGATATTCTTGGCATCAGTCTCACCAACCATTCTGAGGTCGTGAAAAGCGAATTTACCCTTGTACTCATCTAGAATATGTTTCAAAAACTTACGCATCCTGATCAATTCCGGATCCTTTGTATTGATCGGATCGAGATGAACCGTCGTATACGTATGGAAATTCTCATTGACGGCCTTTTCGACCTTTTCGGCCAAAGTATGGGCACGTCTCAGCGAAAGCGACTCGGAAACCTCGATATGAAATGAAAGAACCATGTTATGCCGGTTTTGATGTATGATGAGATCGTGTAGATCCAAT
>CAZYTI010000004.1:14301-21626 GCA_964650065.1 uncultured bacterium | reverse complement strand
TGCCCTCATCCTCGGATTTCAAGTCCTTTATGGTTATGTCTATCATCAATTGGCCGTGATCGTTGCAGGATATATGGTGGGTTTGGCTTTGGGAAGCTGGCTGGCTATTTCAAAGAACATTCCCGATCAACGCACTTTCCCCCTCTTTCGGTTGCTCCAGTTCTCTATGATTCTTTATCCCCTTTTCATCGCCGCTTTCTTCTGGATATCTCAAAACCTCTACGCGTCCTCACTTCCGGCATGGACCGGTTGGTTGTTCCCATGCCTGACGACCGGGGCCGGATTAATCGGTGGAATCCAATTCCCACTGGCAAATCGATTGTATTTTCGTTCAAATCGATCCGTTAAAAAGGTCGCAGGATTTCTTTACGCTTCAGATCTCCTGGGCTCATCTGCCGGAGCCCTGTTGACCAGCGCCTTTCTCATCCCCATTTTGGGATTATTTACCACCCTCTTGCTTTTGGCATTCTACAATGCCTGCGGTTTCGTTGTCCTGGCGGCGAGTAAAGAATTCCCGCCGTATTAAACGTAGAGCGCAGCGCGTGAAGCGCAGAGTGTTATAAAACATGCTCCACGCTTTTCGCTCTACGCTCCACATCGTTAAATTCATACGCTTCGGAATTATTAGGCGAGTCTACACTTTTTTTACGTTTCTGTTCGTCCTACCGAGGACCTCCATCCATCTGAGTGTGGCTGGATTTTAGAATAAAATTCATCAGGACACGGCTTCTGCCTCTTGCTCGATGACCTCTTCTTTTTGAACAGGCCTGCCATTTCCCCTGATACCAAAAGATTTTGTGGGACATTTTTCTACAGCTTTTTCCAGATCTTGCCATGGATTTTTTACTTTTTCATAACGTATAACCGGCAGCTTGCCATCCATGGTGATCATCTCATCGGGGGTGGTTTTCGGATTCGCACAGAGGCTGCAGCCGATGCATCCCACTTTACATACAGATTTAACCGCTTTCCCAAAACCTTCTGATACGCATGCGACAAAAACCTTCTGATCTCTCGGGATCATTTCCATGATATCTCGAGGGCATGCCCTCACACATTCACCGCAACCCACACAAAAATCTTCATCCACAATTGGCAGACCATTCTCCCCCATTCTGATGGCATCAAAGGGACATGCTGTTACACAATTTCCCAATCCAAGACAACCGTATTCGCATCCCTTGGAACCGTTGTTGATAAGCATCGCCGCCTTACAATCGGAGATACCATGGTAAAGCGCCCGTTCCGTACATTTTTCCCGATCTCCCCTGCATCGAATGACTGCCACTTTTGCCACCACCTCCCCGGCCTCGACGCCCATGATTTTACTGATTTCAGCGGCAACTTTGTTGCCACCTGCGGTACAACCATTAACCTCATACTTTCCCTCAACCACGCCCTCAGCATAGCCGCTGCAGCCCGGAGCACCACAAGCGCCGCAATTTGCCCCAGGCAACGCTTCTTCAATCTGTTCCACCCGGGGATCTTTTTTAACAAAAAAAACGCGTGATGCTATTGCCAATCCGATACCAAATAGAAGCCCCAATCCCCCCATAACGATGAGTGCCGAGGTAATAGAAAAACTCATTGAGACTCCTTCTTCAACCTATCAACCTTCCAATCCACCCATTTTTTCCAGCGCCTGTCTTTTCCGCCTTTTTGATAACTCGCAATGGCATTGGCCTTATCGCCCAATCCTTCATAGGCTTTTCCCATCTCAATATGACAAGCTGCCAAACGCTTATTATAGGTCAGACCGCTCTGGGCCGCTTGCAGGGCCTGATTATACTGACCCAGGTTGTTATAAGCCGTCGCCATTCGATAATAGGCATTCCCATTCTTTGGGTTATTCGCGATGGCTTTTTGCAATGCATCCAGGGCGTCGCTATTCTTTCCCAGTTCGATGAGGGATACGCCCATTGTGCTGTAGGCCAGGGCATAATTGGGATCGACTTCCACAGCCTGTTTGAACGACTCTACAGCATCGGAATGGTTTTTTAGCGTTGCGTGTATGGAACCGATTTCATAGTGAGCCTTTGAAAGCGTCGCATCCAGTGCAAATGCTTTCTGATGCATTTCAATTGCTTTATCAAACTGTTCCATCCGTTTATACAGAATCCCCAGGTTAAAATAGGCCCTGGAATATGCGGGATCCAATTCAATGGATTTCAGATAGGCAGCCTCAGCTTCTCCATATTTCCGTAATCGGCTAAATGCAATCGCTTTACTGTAGTAGGGTTTGGCATTGCCGGGATCCATAGAAATCGCCTCATCGTAAGATTTAATGGCATCTTCGTATTGACCCGACCGTACAAAACGATTCCCGGTGTTGATTGCCGATTTAATTTGAGAGTCCCTGTTCCCCTGAGCGGCCACTTCAGCTTTTATTTTATCGATTTCCACTTTCACTTTATCGTACTCAAGTTTCAGTGAGTCATACTTCTCTCGATCACCCGCCTGCGTGGCTTCATTCATCTGGGCAACGAGTTCCTGCTGTTTCTGCTGGAGATCTTTGATTCGGATCTGGTAATCGGTTTGTGCAAATACGATTCCACTACAGAGCAGAATCACGGACACCAAACTCAACAACAAACACTTCTTGAAATTCATCGGCTATTCCTCCCGGTTTTGTGAATTCTTTGTTTCGAATTTTTCGTGCCGAAGGGGGGATTCGAACCCCCACGCCCTTTCGAGCACTGCCCCCTCAAGACAGCGTGTCTACCAAACTCCACCACTTCGGCGTAATGCCTACACTCATTCATGTATAGAAAATCTTATTTTTGTCATCGACTTTCTTAAAATGAGCTGCATTGTAATTGTTGCTGGTTACTGGTTTCTGGTTGCTGGATAAAAAGCATTTTGTGATGTGTCTCATTAAGTAATTATTGACCAGTAACCAGGAACATTTCACTCTTTACAAAAAATCGCTAAGCATAAATTTAGCTTAAACATTTCCTCCAACATCTCCTCGATCAGTTGCCACCCGTATCCGGCTGCACCGGCTGTGGTAGCGGAGTCTCCTCCGCACCGGGTATCGTGGGAAGCATAGTCGCAGGAGAAGAAGTCTGTTCCTGCTCCATGACCTGTTGAACCAAACTTCTCTGTCGGCCGGTTATCCTGGTTGACAGAAGCGCGATTACCAGGGATGTGATCCCGAAACCAACGCCCAGCCACATGGTAACCTTGGCTAAAAAGGAAGCTGCGCCTCGTCCCCCGAAAACATTTCCCATTCCACCACCACCACCGCCAAACATACCGGCCAATCCTCCCCCTTTACTGGATTGCAGTAAAATGCTTATGACCAAAAAAATGCATGTCAATGCATGTATTATCGTTAAAAAAGCGACCATAATTCAACTCCTTATAACAGGGACGAACCCGCTTTCACAATGGAAATAAAACTGTCGGATTTCAGACTGGCACCCCCCACCAGTGCACCATCAATATCCGGCTGGGCCAATAGAGATTTCGCATTTTCGGGTTTTACACTGCCCCCGTATTGAATACGTACAGTCTCACCGATATCCCTATTGAAATTTTCTTCCAACCACACCCTGATTAAACGGTGAACCTCCTGCGCTTGTTCCTGGCTGGCTGTCTTCCCGGTGCCGATGGCCCAGACAGGTTCATACGCAACCGTGATGTGATTCATATCTTTTTCGGAAAGTCTTTGCAGGCAGCCCGAGACCTGGGCTACAACCACTTCCTCAGTCTTTCCGCTCTCCCTTTCTGTCGATGTTTCACCCACGCATAGAATAGGTTTTAATCCGATTTCCAGTGCGATCTTGATTTTCCGGTGTACACTTTCATTCGTTTCACCAAAAAGCTGCCTTCTCTCAGAATGACCCAAAATCACATATTGGCAGCCGACATCTTTCAACATCCTGGCTGAAACCTCTCCCGTGAATGCACCCTCGGCTTCCCAGGACATATTCTGTGCTCCCAGACCAATGCGGCTCCCTTCGAGCACACGGGATGCCAGATCCAAATAGGGAAACGGAGGACAAACGGCCACATCCACATCCTCGATTTCACTGGCAGACTCTTTCAATGACTGGAGAAGCGGTTCTGCTACTTTCGCAGTGGTATTCATTTTCCAATTACCGGCAATAAAAACGCGTCTCATCCCATCCTCAACATTATGCATCTGTCAAGGCAGAGACACCCGGAAGGTCCTTGCCCTGTAAAAACTCTAAAGAAGCCCCACCGCCTGTAGAGACATGGGACATTTTTACTGCCACACCGGCCTTCTTCACAGCCGAGGCCGTATCTCCGCCACCGATAATGGTCGTGGCGCCTTTATCCGTCACACCAGCCAATACTTTGGCAATGGCCAAGGTTCCCAGGGCTGTGGCTTCGATCTCAAAAACGCCCATGGGGCCGTTCCAAACGATGGTCTTAGCATCCTCGCATACTTCGGCGAATAAATCGATCGTTTTGGGGCCAATATCCAGTCCCTGGCTGTCCGGGGATATCCCATCTACGGTAACGACCTGTACGTTTCCGATTACCCTCGTTTTAAAATCGAAAGTATCGGAAACCTTACAATCTACAGGTAATCCGAATTTATCCGTGTGATCGTTTATCAATCGTTTCACAAAATCCAGACTCTCACTGTCCAGGAGAGAGGATCCGATTTCATTGCCTTGAGCCTTCAGAAAAGTGAACATCATGCCGCCGCCGATGAGCAAACGATCCACCTTGCCCAACAGATTTTCGATGACAGGAATTTTGTCCACTATTTTTGCTCCACCTAAAATCGCAACGAACGGGCGCACCGGATTTGAAACAGCCTTACCCAGATATTCCAGCTCCTTTTCCATCAACAATCCGGAGACACACATATCAAAAAACAGGGTTACTCCCACTGTTGAACTGTGGGCCCGGTGGGCTGATCCAAAGGCATCGTTACAATAGATGTCTCCCAATCTGGCCATCTGCCTGGAGAATTCGGGATCGTTACCGGTCTCTTCTTTGTGGAATCGGACATTTTCCAACAGGCAGACATCCCCACCCTTCAACACATCAATCATGGCTTCCACATCTGAACCGATACAATCCGGAGCAAAGACAACTTCTTGACTCAACAACTCCCCGAGCCGTACCGCTGCCGGTTTCAAACTCATCTCCGGAATGACATTCCCTTTTGGACGACCGAGGTGGGACATCAGAATGATCCTGGCTCCCTGATCTACAGCATACCGGATGGTCGGAAGGGATGCACAGATCCGCTTATCATCGGTGATGTTCTGATTTTCATCCAGAGGCACATTAAAATCGACCCGCATGAGCAAACGTTTACCCCGAAGGTCGATGTCTTTAATTGTTAATTTTTTCATTCAACTAAAAGCCTACATCTGTGCCATTCGTACGAGCAGGTCTATCATCCGGCAGGAGTATCCCCATTCATTATCATACCAGGCAATCACCTTGACCATGTTTTTCCCCGTCATCATGGTCGCCAGACTGTCAAAAATACTGGAATGGGGATTTCCGACGATATCCACGGAAACGATAGGATCTTCACAATACTCAAGGATCCCCTTCATGGGCCCATCGGCGTAATTTTTCATGGCCGAATTCACATCGTCAATGGTCGCTTCCTTCTCGAGATTAACGACCAGATCGACCATAGAGGCATCGGGCGTGGGAACCCGTACGGCCATTCCGTTCATTTTCCCGTTTAAATCGGGGATGACTTTGCCCACGGCCTTGGCCGCTCCGGTCGTCGTGGGTATCATGGACATGGCAGCAGCCCGGGCCCGTCGCAAGTCCTTGTGGGGCAGATCTAAAATTTTTTGGTCGTTGGTGTATGCATGAATCGTCGTCATAATTCCCTGCGCGATACCGAAGGATTCGTGGAGTACCTTGGCAACGGGTGCCAGACAGTTGGTCGTGCAGGAGGCGTTGGACACGATTTTATGTTCGGGCTTCAGGTCATCATCGTTCACGCCCAAGACGATAGTAGCATCTATTTCATCCTTGGCCGGCACGGAGAGCAGTACTTTATCGGCACCTGCCGTGAGATGTTTGGCAATCTGATCCCGTTTCCGGAACACACCTGTGCATTCCATAGCGACATTTACACCCAAATCCTTCCAGGGCAGATGTTCCGGATCCCGCTCTGCAAAGACCCGAATTTCCCGGCCGTCGACAACGATGGCATCCCCGGCAGTTTCGACATTCCCTTGAAACTTGCCATGCACGGAATCATATTTCAAAAGATGTGCAAGGGTCTTCGCATCTGTAATATCATTAATTGCAACGACTTCGACATCGTCCCTTTCATGGGCACCCCGAAAGACCAGCCGCCCAATTCTTCCAAATCCATTAATACCAATCTTTACCCCCATATCCTAACCTCCTTATTATTCGTGCTTTATTCCTAAAAAAGGCGGGCAAGCCAACACATAACTACAAAGGTGTTATTATAAATATTTTTATTCCCAATGTCAAGAAAAAATAATCATGTTGCGTTATTTCAAAATCGGCCGTGCCAAAGTGATACCCACAACCCTCCCTGCACCCGCCTTTTTCAAGCAGGAAGCACAGCTGTTCAAGGTGGCACCTGAAGTACAAACGTCGTCCACCAACAATATTGATTTTCCGGCCACCTCATCCACTCGCTCCACACGAAAGGCATTCTCCACATTGTACTGCCTTTCATGTGCACTCAACTTGGTCTGAGATTCTGTTTTCCGGTACCGTACCAGAACCTTCCGTTTAAAAGGTATTACCATATGATGTTCCAATTCCCGGCACAAAATCTCACTCTGATTGTATCCTCTCTCCCGCTGACGAACTTTATGAAGGGGTACCGGCAACATGACTGTCATGCCCACGTCCTGATAGTGCCTCCGAAGCCCTTCACCGGCTTTATCCCCCAACAATTGGCCCACTCTGAATCCGCGCTTGTATTTCAATCGATGTATTAATTTTTCCAGGTCGGGACCATAATTCCAACAGGTCATCACTTCATCGAAATAGATATCACCTTGTAAATGGTTGAAATCCTCTCTGTCTTTATGGACAGTGAGTCTCAAAGATCCCATCAATCTGTCCATACATCGAGCGCATAGCGGTTCATTTTTTTCTAATTTCTCATCACAGAGCAAACAAGTGGGGGGATAGATAAAATCAAACAAGATGTCAATAAATTGTCCGATCTTTTTTACTATTTGCATAGTTGTCTCATATTATACTAAAGATATATATGCTATGTTTATTCGTTGAATATGGTTAAAACATGATATTACGTACGTTTTAAAAGTAAAATAAAAAATTTTTCCCGAGAAGGATTGCATTTAGTAAGATCATGAGGCGCG
>CAZYTI010000004.1:3270-14291 GCA_964650065.1 uncultured bacterium | reverse complement strand
TCATATTATACTAAAGATATATATGCTATGTTTATTCGTTGAATATGGTTAAAAACAGTATATAACTTCCATTTTAAAAGTCAAGTAAAAAATGTGTCCCGAGAAGAATTCCATGTCGTCAGATCTTGAGGCGCGTGCCCCATCCAGCAAACAATTATCATCAAAAAAAATCCTGAAAAAGTGTAGAGAGATCATATCCAACACGACGCAGATATCGGATAGCAAAATATTTCAGTGAAGGACTCCACAGAACTACGGTCAGATTAAACAAATCAAACAAAAATTGGGTTCAAACAGAGGAAAAAACAAGGCAGGTTTAGGATGGATCAAATTGGATTGATTATGATAGATATAACTATACTTACACAGAAAATACGGGTATTACAGAAGACCTGGGTAGAGATGATCTGCCTTCAGAATTCACACTCTCTAATTATCCCAATCCCTTTAATCCTGTAACGACTATCGGATACAATCTGGCACGGACATCACAAGTAATACTGACTATTTATGATGTGCTTGGCCATCAAATCAAGAAATTTGATACAGGAATTGTTCAAGCGGGATACCATTCCGTTCAGTGGGACGGACAGGATAAACGGGGGAATCGAGCAGCATAGGGTATCTATATTTACAGACTTGAAGCTGTGTCGGAAAAGAAACAGTTCAGTTCTGTGGGAAAAATGATTTTGATGAAATGATTTTCTAAGAATTTGCCCAGAAAATCATTTTTATATTTTCACCTTTCATACCACTTAGGATGAATATCCGGATCCTTTGTCCCGCCCAGGATGAACGGAGCCTGGGCGATCAGGCCTTATAATTTATTTTATTCTTCAAATCCGTTTTAATCCGCTTGATCCGTCCAAATCCGCGTTCCATCCGGGGCGGGGACGGGCAAATCATTTAACCAGCTCCATCTTAACCACCTGATGAAACCGATCCGCTTCCATACGGATAAAATAGATCCCGCTGGACAGTGTTCTGCCGTCGAGACTTTCGGTATGGTATCCGGCATCGTACACGCGATTCGCAATATTCTGAACGACCTGTCCCTTTACATTCAAGAGATCGATGCGCACCCGTTCGGCGTGGGGCAGCGTGAAGGGAATCACGGTCATCGCATTGAACGGATTGGGATAATTTTGATGCAGACGGAAATCTGACGGGCGAAGGACTTCCTGTGTTTCCTCTACGCCCACATTGGGATTATTATACACGGTCCCGGCGATAATGGTGCTGATGACATAGACATCCGGCAATTGTTCCGTAGGAATGGTATACAGGTCATCCGACCAGACCACCATGTCGGCATACTTGCCCACCTCGATGGATCCTTTTACATCCTCCTCGAAGGCGGCATAGGCCGATCCCATGGTCTGCGCGTACAATGCCTCCTGGATGGTGACGCCTTCGGAGGCGTTGATGACTATTCCCAGATCCGTCATTCGGACAATCGAGGACCACAGCGTATACTTGGGGGCTATTCGCAGGACCGTCGGAAAATCCGTGCCCAATGCCACGGGAATGCCGCGGTCCAGACAGGATCGGAAGGGCTTCAGACGCTGAATCCGTTCCTGGCCCCAATACCTGATGTAAAATTCGCCGCTGGTGTAGATGGCCGACGGCTGGAGAGAAACGATTAAATTCAGGTCTCTAACACGGTCCAGGGCTGCTTCCGTCGGGATCATGAAATGCTCCAGCCTGTGACGGTGATCGTCGCGGGGGAAATCGATGAGCGCCTCTTCCAGGGCATCCAGCACCAGGTCGATGCAATGATCACCCATGCAGTGAAAGGCCAGTTGATGACCCGCGCGATGAAGCTCCTTTACCACGGCTTTCAGCGTATCCGGGTTCCACGTGGGGAGATCCCAGGAAGGTCCGGGATGCGGGTCGTACGTGTAAGAGGTCGGCGGTTGCCCGTCAATGAGGAACTTATCGCCAGGGAGACTGAGCCAGGGTCCCTTGTATACGAAAAGCTGCTCCAGACTGATGTCGGCGTCCTCGGGGTACTCGACGGTGAACATGATGGTGGCCCGAACCTTGAGCGAATCCAGTGCGTTGTAATACCCCAACACACGTGTCATGCCTCGTGTGTTCACATCCTGATAACTGGTAATGCCCACGGGGATGCAGCGCTCCTGTGCGAAAAGGATATCCTCCTTCAGATCTTCAACATCCAATGTGGGGTAGAACATACGAACCATGTTCATGGCCGGATGATTCCACAATACACCCGTCGGTTCGCCGGTGAGGGAATCCCTCTCGATGATCCCCCCCACGGGGTCCGGCGTCTCCGCGGTGATCCCGGCCGCATTGAGGGCGGCACTGTTGGCCGATCCAAAATGCCCGCCCATGCTGTTGAGAAAAACCGGATTGTCCGGAGAGATGGGATCTAAATCGTATTTGGTTGGAAAACGGTCGAGGTTGAAGAATCCATCTCCATTAATCCATTCACCGGGTTCGACCTCCTGAAGACTTGCTTCGATCTTGGCAAGCAGCTCCTCTAACGTGGTAATCTCCGGCGGACGCAGGTCGACAAAATCTTTTTTCGTCTGACCGTAATACATCAGGTGCAGATGGGCATCGATCATACCGGGGGTGACGCACCTGCCGTTCAAATTCCTCACGTCCGTTTCCTGCCCGATATAAGCCTGGACCTCCTCATTGGTACCGACCGCTAAAATAAGACTGTCTTTCACGGCGACTGCTTCAGCGATGGAATCACCTGCATCTACGGTGATGATCTTTCCGTTCCAGAGTACGAGATCAGCAGTTTCATCTTGAGCAAATACGTTTTCATACGAAAGGACAATGAGAAGTACCGAGATGAAGATGAAATTGAGCTTTTTCATGATGCAGCCTCCACTGACAGTTGACCACAATTTTTTATCTTAACCTGTTTCGAGGGTTGTCCACTCGGTGATCCCAATGCCTCTACGCGTTTGACCACATCCATGCCGTCGGTCACCGTTCCAAAGACCACATGCTTGCCGTCGAGCCAGGCAGTTTCGGCGGTGGTGATAAAGAATTGCGAGCCATTTGTGTTTGGTCCCGCATTTGCCATTGACACAATCCCCGGTTTAGTGTGGCTAAGGGTGAAATTCTCATCATCAAATTTGCTGCCGTAGATCGATCTGCCACCTGTCCCGTT
Organism: uncultured bacterium; assembly: GCA_964650065.1. Lineage (GTDB taxonomy): Bacteria > Zhuqueibacterota > QNDG01 > QNDG01 > DSAB01 > CAZYTI01. The sequence goes on along the minus strand of CAZYTI010000004.1, from coordinate 11,137 downwards.
ATGATTGGTAAAATCGCCACCCTGAAGCATAAAGTTCGGGATGATCCTGTGAAATGTGCTGCCCTTGAATCCAAAGCCTTTTTCACCTGTACACAAAACACGAAAATTCTCGCTTGTTTTGGGAACAATATCCGTACGTAATTCAATCACTATTCGCCCTAATAATTCATCATCAGTCTCAACGTCAAGAAAGACATTCACATGTTTCATGGTGTTCTCCTTTTTTCTTCATTGATTGACAAACACGCTATTCCGCAATACCCGGTTGAGGTGGCTTGATCACTTTAAATGTTTTCCTCTGAATTCAAATAATTAAATAAAAATAATCTATTTTAAAAACGAAAACTTCAGCCGCTTCCTGAAATGCTTTGTTCTCATCTCGTAAATATAAATCCCGGATGTCTGTAGCTGTCGCTTATCATCCCGTCCGTCCCAGCGGATGGTATAGCGGCCCGGGGCCTGGTTTTCGTCCAGGAGCGTGCGGACCCTCTGACCCAACAGATCGTAGATCGTAACGACCACATGTCCCGGTTGGCTGAGGTGGTAATGAATGGCAGTAGCCTCATTGAATGGATTGGGCGTATTCTGAAACAGCATCGTACGATCGATGGTCATATCCGGATCAGCAATACTGTTTTTGGTTTTCACCAGGATTGAAAACAGTTCAATGTCTTCGTTTGGCGTGGCAAAGGTGTCTGTCACTCTGATCCGGAAAAAGAAATGTTCTGCCATAGTCGGCGTGCCGCTGATGATGCCCGATGCTTCGTTTAATGAGAGCCCGAAGGGCAGCGCGCCCTCATAGACCTCCCAGTGATAAGGTAAAATACCGCCCACGGCCCGGAGTGTATCGGCATAAAAATCTCCCACGACGCCCGAATCCAGGATTGCGGTCTCGATTTGAACTTCGGACCTGGGAGTAATGACCAATTCAATATACACTTCTATTGGAGAATTGATAGCATTGGGATCTCGGATCTCAACGAAGTTGGTATAGTTACCGGCCGAAAGGTCGTTCACATCCACTGACACCTGGGTCTTATCACCGGAACCGCCAGAAGAATCCATAAGCCCCATCCAGGACCGGTCCACCTTTTCGAAAGCGGTCCAGGAAAGGACTCCGGATCCCACATTGGTCACCGTTATGTCCTGGTCCGGAGGATTCTCATGGGCTTCCATGGCTATAAAGAAGAGAGAATCGGGGGACGCCGAGAGAATCGGTGCTGTGACGACATGCACAATCACGGTCACATCCATCGGACTGTTTTCGGCATTGGGATCGGTTATCCGGACAAATCCCGTATAGACACCCTCATTCAATCCCGTGACATCCACATACACCATCAACCGATCCCCGGTACCACCGCTGGTATTACTCAATCGCATCCATACTGCATCCGGATTCTCCTGAGCCGTCCACTGGAGGGATCCCCCCCGTGTATTAATCACCGTCACAGTTTGAACTTCCAGCTCACCTGAGCCGACAATCGAAAAGAAACGGAGCGTATCAGGATAGAAAGACAAATAGGGTTGCACAATTTGTACATTCGGCTCACAAGGGGTGCCATAGTTCAGGCCCGCCTGCCAGTTTTCCGCCAGGGCATTATCCAAAGCAGGATCAATCAAGGCCAGGGTGGGACCGTCTCCATCGGCCTCGACAGGCCAGGGAAGCTGATCGTCATATTTCAGGGAATCCGCCACCCGGCCCTTTTCATCCAAGAGGCCGATCCATTCTCCGGCATTACTCAATCCGAAATCGAAGTTACCCAGTGCGCATCCGACGTTTGGAAAACTCTGTCGAAAAGCACTAATGTCGCGGCAGAGCACCAGGTAACCAGCCGCAGGCAGGATCGTGTTGGGTGGGATCGTAAAATCGTGGGACTCATCACTGTCTCTGAAATGCCATCCGGAGATATCAATCCCCTCATTGGAATCGTTGACCAGTTCCACCCAGTCCTCGGGATCAAACTCCGGGGCACTGTTGTAATTGATCTCATTGATAACGACGGAATAGTGTACCGAGTCCTTCTCAAAAAAGGGTTCGATGTCATAGTTCTGATTTAAAATGAGCGTCACACGGGTGGTCTCCGGGAGCGTCGGGTCACTCCAGCCCATGAACGTGTATCCCAGGTGGGAGATGGCTTCAACTTCAATGGGTACGCCGGAAAAATAGGTTCCGGTCCAGGATGTATCGTCAATGATCAAACTGTTGACCCGGATATTCCCCCGGTGGCTGTCCGCCAATCGGGTCGTGAGTTGATAAGTGCCACCCAGGCCGAACTGTTCCCGAATGTGATCTCGCAGATATCCGGGACGTTCATCGGCAAAGGCACGCAGTCGGCGGTCGAGATTGGTCCGCCACTCATTTGGCGAACTGCCCCATCTCTCCGTCTCGAAGGTGATGTCCTGCTCGATTCCCATAACCAGGGAGTCGATGACGGCCCGCGCATTCAAAGGGAGCAATACGGTATTCATCAAATCCATAAAACGATTGATGAAGCCGATTCTGTACGTTTCATTTTCCAGTAACTTCACCAGAATTTTACTACTGGAATACAGGTTACGCGCCTCTTCATATTCAATTACCTCGTCACTGGTTGCATACTGAAGAAGATTGTTAAAAACGGCCTCCGGCCGGAAGTTGAGGGTGCGATCCATATCCCACAGTATCCAGTGCCATAATCCATCCTCCCCCCGTGGCCGGAACATAAACTGATTGTTATAAGGCCAATCATAATTACTGGCATAAAATTCAAGTATATTATAATCCGTAAATTGATCCATATCGATCAACGCCTGGGCAGTCACATAATTCTCGTGGGTCGTTAGATCATTTTCATCAAAAAATTGAAGCATCTGTTCCCACACTGTGACGTTTCCCTCCTTGGCGAAATATCCATCCTGATCCTTTTCGATGAGATCAAAATCGCTCTCGTTGAAGTTTGTCTCAATATAATATTGATCGATTCCTTCTATGATGGTATAGATCCCCCAGGGCAGTCCATTGAGATAGAGCGCCGTCTGATGCGTGGCGCAGTAGATTCCGTTCATTCGCCGGTACAACTCCTGGGCGAGTGAATTGCGCAACAGGGTCCAGTACTCCAGCTCTTCATCTCTTGGATAGTCCATCCCCCCCGAATGCAGGACCAAACGCTTGTACTGTCCCATATCACTCTTGGATGCGAACAGGGGATAATTCAGCCAGTTGTCACCATATTCATTCCTGAAATACAAGCGAAACGGTTTTTTCTCGAAATTGCGGGTACTGCCGCCATGAATTTTAAGTCCCCCGTTTTCCCGGAAACCAAAGGCCTGATCCCTGCCGTAATACTCGATGGACACCGGCCTCTCCCATTCCCGTTCATTGGGATTATCGTAGATGCCGGTTTCCTGGAACAGGTTTAGGGAATCCGTGACCAGAGACATGACGGACATACTGAGAGATGAATTGTAAATGTATGTATGAGTCACGATATCGCCGGGGAGTTTATCGGGCTCGAATGCCCTCGCCCGAACAACAGCTGTATTATTGATAACTATAGGATCAGAATACAACGGACTGTTCTCCGAAGGCTCCGAATAATCCAGGGTGTAATGTACGTCGGCCTCAGGCGAGGGATGACTGAGTACCAACCCAATCTCATCATTGTAAAAACCACCCGGATGCGAGAAGGACGGGTTGTCTGTCTTTTCAATGGGGGGACTTTGATTGCTGGTTCCGGGCGTGGGCGTGTAAAATAAAAACCATTGACTTCCGCCATCCGGATATCGCCCGTATGAAATATCCGCATTTTGATCGGAAAAGCTCAGACTGTCTAAAAAACCATTCCCATCGAAAATGCCAATCTGTTCGTCTGCCTTGCTCAATTTAAAACTAGCATGTAAATTCCCCTGGTTGATCTCTCCGTCCGTCCATATCAACAGGAAACCATCGGCAGGGATGGAAATATCGGGGAATGCCCACTTGGTCGGATTATTCAAATCATCGGTGAGATAATGCCCGGCGAGCTGGATCGCTGATGATGAGGCATTGTATATCTCGACCCAATCATCGAACTCTCCCGACTCATCAGAGATGGTTATCGCATTGGAAGCCATGAATTCATTGATGAAAAGTTGGGCATAAACCGAACCGGTTTGGATGAACAGCCATATTATGAGTATAATTTTTTTCACAAGCCTATCTCATGATGATCATTTTTTTTGTGATGATTTTTGAATCGGTAACCATTTTGCAGAAGTATATGCCGGTGGAAACGGGATTGCCGCTCTCATCGGTTCCTTCCCAAATCAGATGATGGAATCCGACTGGTAGAATTTCGTTTTTGAATCTATACACAATGCGTCCCATCATGTCATAGATGATCAATTGAACTCTCTCCGCCCTTGGGATGTCAAACCGGATCAATGTGCTTTGATTGAACGGATTGGGGAAATTTTGGTACAATACGAACCGATGGGGCACTTTCTGGTTATGCATATCTGTGCTGGATGCTGTTTCAAAATTCAACCGAAAGGTATCACTTGATGTAACGGTCCATCTTGTATCTTTTGCGAGTACATACCATTGGTATGGGGGGAGAAATTCAGGAATAAATGACAAAAGCATTAGCGTGCCATCTACCGTTGAATCAAAAACAGTGTTTTGATCATTGTCTTTCAATCGGAAATCATATCCAAGTAAAGAATCGGATGAAACAGGAGAATGCCATGGGGTCCAGGTAAACCGAAGCGAGATTTCGCTGCCGTCAACATACTGAATGGATGTATCATTCTCAGGTGAAATGAGATGAATGACAGGAGGATCAATGATGCTATTGGTAGATCCGGGTGTGGGCGTACGAAAGTGAATCCAATCATCGTCCCCGTCGGGAAAACGGCCAAACGAAATGTCGGTCGATTGCTGCCCAAATCTGACGGAATCGATAAATACGGTATCTGTAGCGGTCACGTGGACCAATCCCAAATCCTCACCTGAGGCACTGAGGCTAAACTCCGCATGGAGGGGACCCTGGCCTTTTTCACCATCTGCCCATATCACAAGGAAACTGTCCGGAGGAATCGTGGTCAAATAGGCATGGGTTGTAGGTACTCGCCATTTTGTGGGATCGGTCAAATCATCGGTGATATATAAATTTCCGACATCCACGGAAAATTCCGATCCATTATATATTTCGAACCAATCGTCATACTCACCGGCTTCGTCGGTATTCCATGAGTCATTGCTGGCCAGAAGTTCATTGATCGTTAAACGGGCCTCGCTGTAATTCACGGCATGATAATAAAAAGCACCCAGGTCCGTTCGAGTGCCGTCCGGATCGAGGGGACCGTCCGGGACGCCTGCGTCGATGCAGGGCGAACCGGGCAGCAATCGAAAATTATTTTCTGACGGCTTTAAAAATAAAGGATTGGCAAAAAGGTTGCCCTCTCCGGGAAGGAGGCCCCTGTCAGAGAGGGAATAAGAGACCATCACGGAAGATAATGCGTCAACCGTATAATCGGCATCCACACTTTCCGATAGAATACTATTGGTCATTACAACATGACCCCCACCCATCCCTTCATTCTTTTCAAAACAGGAAACTGCCACTTGATTATTATAAAAGGTGTTGTGATCGATCAAAGCCGATGAATTATCCTTTACTGCTACGCCCAAATTGCAGTTCAGGATGACATTTTTTTGGAGTGTGGCCGTAGAAAATTCTCCAATGGAAATGCCCTTGTCAGGACAATTCATAATCCAATTTTCTTGTATGAGCACATCTTTTGATCCGCCGATGTCGATACCATCTCTATTGGGATCTAAACTGGTATTTGTAATTCGGTTCCCTTTGATGATACCGTTGTCCACAAAATCAAAATCCAATTCTCCATTGCCAAACAGATCATTGTTTTCAATCGATGCAGAACCGGATACGATGTTGATGATATCATCAGATGTGTCCGACCCGTCGATTCGGCTGTTTACGATCGTGACATGACTGTTATCACTAAAAATCGGTTGAAACACCCGGACGATGGTGACATGATCCAGAGTAACATTTGCATGATCTGCAGAAATTGCCCCTCTGTATTTTAAAGTGTCCTTTCCAACAGAGCACCCTTCCACATGGACATAATTCAGGAGTGATGGGTCGGTTGGATTATCAAAACAGATCGCACCCCAGCGGTTTGAGGCCCGGTGCGCTTTGAGAACAATGGGCCGGCTTTCACTGCCTTGAAACAGAAGTCGTCCCTGAACAATCATGCTGGCATCCTCCGGCATACGAATTTCCACACCGGGATCTGCCGACAGGGTCACATGGGGGAATATGGTGACGTCTCCCCGGGCCACATAAGGCGATTGGTCAATGGTTAATGTCTGATCCGCGGTAAGGTCTTCGGGAAGCACATTTTCCGGTATGATATCAAACAATGCCGTAATGACCGTGTCCTGTGTGAGCGTAACGGTGAGGACTTCATCATTTCCGGATTTACCGGTTCCAGGGGTCTTGGTGATGCCCTCTAACTCGAAATCAAAGCTGATATCCGAGCTCGTTGGAGCACATTGGTGTATCTCGGCGGCCAGTATATTTTGACCAGCCATGAAACGGTCAGCATCTATAGAAATCTGAAAAAAAGTTTTTTCAAAAGGCTCACTCACAGTTGAATCCGCGAAAGTCAGATAGTTCAAAGGACCCGGAGGTAAATTTAATCTTCCGACCTCCTGCCCATTCAGATAGACCGCGACGCCATCGTCAAAAACGATTTTCAATATAAAACCGAGATAATCATCCGGCTGTCCAATCAAAAAAGTCTTTCGAAAATAGGTGGTAACGAATTTATTCTCAGCATCCGCACCATAACTCACCACAGTGGACTCATCACCATCACCATAACCCAATTGAGCCAATCCCGAAGCCCAATCGGAATCATCGTAATCCGAGTCAATCCAGACATTGCCCTGATCCGATCCGTCATCCAGATACTTCCATTCTGCGCCACGCTGGATGATCAGTTGATTGGAAGCACTCTGATTCCCCCATCCTAGAAAACGGTACCCCCCCGTGGGAATGGCCTTCAAAACCATGGGTATATGAGTAAAAAAAGTGCCGGTAAAATCTTCCTTTACGACAAATGCCTCATCCAGAAGAATATGCCCCCCACCTGCAGCGGCAATGCTCAGACTCATTTCCGCAATACCGTTTATTCCCAATTCCCCTATTAAATTTTGCCGTTGAAATGAATGCCTGCGATTGGCAAAATCGATCATCCTATTGACATGGTTGTCCCAATCGTCCAAGGATTGAATACCCCGGAAATCACTCCCCTCGGTGAATTGCCATTTGTCGATGTGTCGGGGCATGGCGGGTTCGATAAGTGCCTTGATACTGTCAATTGTAAATATCATCCGATCGGGCTGCAATGTCAGGTTCATGTGGTCATCAAAACGGCTAATTAACTTTTCTTTAAACCCATCGTTTTGAATGAGTCCACTGAAGATGGGGAATTGTTCTCTCAGTTCAACGATCATATTCAAGTCGGCCTCGGTAAATCCCCTGTCCAGATCGAATATCAGCCAATGCCACTTGCCGGATTCGGTCCTGGGACGCCACATCCGGACATTATGAGACCAGCTCCAGTTGGCTAAAAAGACCTGAGCGATAATATAATCAACGAAGTTATCCATGTCCATGAGGGTCGTCACCGTTTCATAGTTTTGCGGGGAACTCATGTCATTATTATTCATGTATTCCATGAGTTCGCCGTAACGGTCGGCATCCCCTCTCAAAATATCCACTTTGCCCGTCCTGTAATCCACGTATAACAGATCCAAATTGTCTCGATCGATATCATGATGAACAGATAAATAATCTTCGTTGTTGAGAAG
>CAZYTI010000004.1:0-3260 GCA_964650065.1 uncultured bacterium | reverse complement strand
TCTTCGTTGAACTTCTCCCGTATGTTATGAATGCCCCAGTACTCACCATTGAGAAACAGAATGGCGGGCTGATAGGCCTGCCTGTCTATAATAAAATTTTTCTTTAACAATGACTGCATCATTCCATCTCGGAACAGCGTAAGACTCCAGTCATCACTGGAACTTCTCAGTATGAAGGAATGGTATCCGTCGAGATCTCTATCCTGAAACAAGGGGTATTCCAGCTTCTCGTTAAGAAATATCCCCAGGGATTTTTGCGGGAGGAAAATGGCGGATCGGCCGAACAGACGAATATCGGCCTCTGCATCGAAACCAAAACGCCCCTCCTTATCGAAATATTCAATGCGTGCCGGCCGTTTCCATTCCTTGCGCAGTTCAATATCTTCGTCCACATAAATACCCGTTTCACCATGCCACAGGTTTTTCGGCTCCGTAGTCAGGGAAATCACGGGCAGCGTAAATGCTTCGTTTATGAAATAGGTGCGCGTCACCGTTTCACTTGGAAGCGAGCCGGTCCGATACGTTCTCGCCCTGATCACTGTGGTCGATTGAACCAATATGGGTTCAGTATACAAAATTGAAGCCGATTTGGGTGTGGAGCCATCCAGGGTATATCTGATGACAGCATTTTGATAAGCGGATGACAATTCCAGAAATTGGGAACCGTTAAAAAATCCACTGGCAAGAGAGAATTGGGGAACAGGAGAAAAGGTTAACACGCCAATATCTGACAAACCATTGGTCTGTCCTGGGGTCGGGTTCATGAAATAAGCCCAATCGGAATCGCCATCCGGGCTTCGGCCGTAAGAAACATCCGTGACTTGTTCTGGATAGGCAAGAAAATCAATGGGAATGTCATCGACATCATAAAGGCCGATATATTCTCCCTGGACGTCTAATTTAAAATCAGTGTGGAAACCCTGAGAGACTCTATCGGTTCCATCGGCCCAGAACAACAAGTGACCGCCAGCCGCTATAGTTGAACCTTCGGGTATCTGCCATCTGTCGGGTCTGTCGACACGATTCTTAAAATACCAGTGACCGATGTCAATTTCCTCATTCCCGGCATTGTACAGTTCGATCCAGTCCACATATTGTACCTGGTCCGGATCGACTAATGTGGAGTTGTTGGAAGCCATGAATTCGTTGATGAAAACCTGACTGTAAACCAGAGACACATGGAAAAATCCCAACATGACAAAGACAAGTCTCATCATGCTTGCCTTATTAGAATCGAATCGTATCTCATTATCAACAGAGGCGTTTTTATCATGATCCGGTTTCACGCTTCTCACTTTTTATATTAAATTTACCGTTAATCCTACATTCTGAGCCACATTGATCTGTTTGTGATCAGAAGATACGAATAAATCGGAATCCCATTCCATCGCACAGGCAATATGTATTGCATCTAATGTTGACAAAGTACATAATAATGCACATGGTTTCAAGTTAAATCTTCATTCAAATCAACCGGTACCGGGACCGTAGGTGACTGCAGGAACTGATGGTTTATCTTGAATGGGCAGGACGATGATGCCTTCTATGATTATTCATGCCTGATCACATTCACAGGATTGGTCAGTGCCGCCTTTACGATTTGTATCCAGACAGTCAGCCACGAGATCGCCAGGGTCCAGAATCCTGCTTTCATGAAAATGGTAATACTGATATCGATGCGATATGCAAAATCCTGCAGCCATCGTTCCATACCGAACCAGGCGACCGGAACCGCGATGCATGTGGAGATGATAACCAGGATGAAGAGCTCTTTGGACAGCATGCCGACAATATTGCCGGAAGTCGCACCCAACACTTTTCGAATACCGATTTCCCGCTTCCGCTGCTGCGCTATGATCAGTGAAAGTCCGATGAGTCCCAGGCATGCAATGACAACGGCCAGATTGGAAAATCGCTTGATTATCCGGCCGAAATTCATGTCAGCCTGGTAAAGCGCCTCGATCCTCCTGTCAAGAGAATGATATTCGAAAGGCTGGTCGGGAGTGAATGTTCGCCATTTTCTTTCAATAAACTCAATGGTTTCAGAAAAATTTTCTGAGGTCAATTTGATGACGACTCCTGTCAGGCGTGTATCCGAAATTTGAAAAATGAGGGGAGGAATTTGACTCCTTAGAGAGTGAACATGAAAATCTCTGACCACACCGACAATCCGCATGTTATCACTTAGCAGGGTACTCAGCGGATTCACGATTCCCAATGCATCGACACACCGTTCATTCACGACGCACACGCTTTTCTCCATACTGTGTTCTCTATCAGAAAATCCCTTCCCTTCAATTATCTCAATGCCCATGGTCTGAAAAAAATCATAATCCACATAGACGCCCTCGACTTCCACAGTTTTCTCCGGTTCGTTAACTTTTTGCATTCTGGCCACGGTACGGGAACCGGACGGGGGAACAGTACTGGCAGCCGAAACATTCAGGATACGTGGATCCATTTTGATCTCTTCTTTGAACGCGGGGTAGTGGTTCAAGAAAGATTCATTCAAATTGTCTACGACGATAACCTCCTTCGTGTCAAATCCTAACTCCGAGTATTGTGAAAAGGCAATCTGACGATCGATGATGAATGTATCTGAAATTAATGTGATGAAAACAATCAGTTGGAGTACGATGAGGCCCTTTTTGAATAAGGATCGGGTCACGCCCGATCTCTTTTTTCTCAGCATGTCAACCGGCTGAAATTTCGATATGACAAAGGAAGTATAGATGCCTGAAAACAGGCCTAAAGCCAATGTGATGAGCAGAAGGAGCGGGCCGTAGGTCATGTCGCTGAAATATGAGATAGAAAGTTCCTTCCCCAGGTATTCGTTAATGACCGGAAGAAAAGTCTTGGCCAGGCACATAGCCAGGGGAAGTGCAATAAAAGCGGTCAGCATAGATTCGAACAGGACCTGCCCAATTAAATCTCCGCGGCCGGCACCGATCACTTTACGAACACCGATTTCCTGAACCCGACCGGCAGACTTGGCTGTGGTCAGGAGGATAAAATTGATACCCGCCATGAAAAGAATTAAAAGTGTAACGAAAGAGAAGATGGTGATGTTCTTCACATTTCCCTCGGGAAAGGGATGGTTCATCATATGATTGGAATGAAGATAGATGTCCTTCAAAGACTGGAGGCGAAAGATAAAAGCCCGTCTCGGATCTTCGACCCTTTTACTTAAGCCGAGTAGCTTGTTTTCCACCTCCCCTGCATCGACGTTTTCTTTGAGAAGGACAAATGTATTGTAAAAA
>CAZYTI010000003.1:0-23797 GCA_964650065.1 uncultured bacterium | reverse complement strand
ATCATTCTGAATTGGTTCATGGTTCGCATCAATACCTCCTGTTTTTATTCATGAGTGCTGTTCGCTGAAACAGGGTATCTTCCAGTACGTCGCTTTTAAAAATGATTATAACGAACAACAAGACGCCGCCGATACATATTAGGGCGTCGGCAACGTTAAATAAAAAGGGCCAGTCGATCATATCTTTAAACTGAATGTGTATGAAATCGACGACGTTACCGGATCGGATTCTATCGATCAAATTGGCACAGGCGCCGGAAAGGATGATGAAAAATGGCAAGTGATAGATGAAGGATAATTTGCGAAGACGCATAATAATGAAGCCCATGATAATGGTTGAAATGATTGTCAGACCAATGAGAAGGGTGTGTTGCAACATCGATTTTGAATCGTTCAGAAGACCGAATACCATACCGCTATTTTCTGTGTAAGAGAATTCCAGATATCCATCCACGATTGTCATGGTCGGATTTTCTTTCAGATTTTCCATTGCCCATTTTTTTGTGTGTAAATCTGCAATGCAACCCATCAGCAGGATGATGAACAAGAACAGGAATTTTGGAAATTGTTTCATCATTATTTATCCGATCGTTTTGATGATAAAGCACTTTGGAATCCGAAAGGATAATAAATATATATTTGCACATTTGCAAGCAGAAAAATGGAATATCAAAAAATATGGGGCGTGGATGAGAAGCAGGGTGTGTTTTAAAATAAGTCTTGATGGTTTTTTAGATTATGCTTAGCTTAGGTGTCGCGAGAAGAAATGTTCGACGAATGAGGAGGGTTTGATGCTGGTCCGGAGGATTGACGCGAATAATCGTAAGGATGTCAAGCAGTTTATTCATTTTCCTTTCGAGCTGTACAGGGAAAGCACTCTTTGGGTGCCGCCGTTAATATCAGACATGAAATTAATATTCAACCGCCGGAAGCATCCTTTCTATACCCATTCATCAGCTGATTTTTTCGTGGCGGAATCGGAGGGGCGTACTGTCGGACGGTTGGCAGTTCTCAATAACCGTTTGTTCAACGATTTCAACGGGAGCCGGACGGCTTTTTTCTACTACTTTGAAGCGGTGGATGATTCGGACGTCTCCCGGGGGCTGTTTGATGCGGGACGGGCCTGGGCAGTGGAACAGGGGATGGACCGGATGGTTGGCCCTCTGGGATTCGTTCGAGGGGACAGCATGGGACTTCTGGTAGAAGGCTTCGAGCATTCACCGGCTATCGGCATCCCATACAACTTTCCGTACTACGACCGGCTGCTCACAGATTTGGGATTCGAGAGAAGAACGGACTACTATTCAGGACACCTGTCGGGGAAGCACCAGCTTCCGGAACGCTTTTATAATATTGCTAACCGGGTGAAGGAGAAACGGGGATTCCGAATCAAATCGTTCCGGAGCAAGCGAGAACTGCGAAAATGGGTGCCAAGGATTCAGGCGGTGGTCAATGCATCTTTTGCAGGGAATTTCGGACACTTTCCTTTAGGCGATGCCGAGGCGAAGGTAATGGCCAAACGGCTCCTGACAGTCGCAGATCCCAGGCTGATCAAGCTGGTGATGAAGGACGAGGCCATCGCCGGATTCCTTTTTGTGTTCGTGGATATTTCGGCAGCGCTGAGGAAAATCCGGGGGCGGCTTTGGCCCCTGGGATGGATCGCAGTGCTGCGGGAATTTAAAAAGGCCAAATGGGTGAACTTCCACGGCGCGGGGCTCCTGCCGGGATATCGCGGCGTAGGGGCCAATACCGTGTTGTACACCGAAATTACCGACACGCTGCATAATTACGGATTTGAACATGCGGATATTGTCGAGATTGAAGAGAAAAACATCAAGATTATGCGCGATATGAAGGCTGTCGGGGTTGAATGGTACAAAAAGCACCGGGTGTATGAATGTGGGTTGTAAAGTCTTCGAGGTGAATATACAACTTTATTTACCTCGAGTTCATAATTCTGTGAAACTATGCCCAAACGTTTTCATTAAATTATTGGGATAAGGGAAGGTTTGAGGTTAAGCTTTTCCGGATTAATTAGATCCACATAAACTAAACTTTCTCTACCAGCATGGCCATACCCATACCTCCACTGACACACAGTGTTGCCAATCCTAACTTCACATTGCGTCGCCGCATTTCATTGAGCAATGTAACGACGATGCGGGTGCCTGTGCAGCCACTGGGATGGCCTAAGGCAATGGCTCCTCCGTTGACGTTGAGCCGGTCCATATCGAAGTGAAGTTCCCGATCACAGGCCAAAACCTGAACAGCAAAGGCTTCGTTCAACTCAATGAGGTTGATGTCTTCCAACGTAAGATCGTTACGCTCTAAAAGACGACGAACCGCTGGTACCGGACCAATACCCATGTATGCAGGTTCCACCCCTGATACCGTGTAATCCATAATACGAGCTGTTGGCTCGATATTCATTTCACGTGCCTTTTGCTCAGAAATAACTAAAACCGTTGCCGCCCCATCCACGATACCTGAGGCATTTCCGGCGTGTACGGTACCGTCCTCTCGAAAAACAGGTTTTAACTTTCTGAGATTTTCTGCTGTGACTCCATCACGGGGATATTCATCATTTTTGATTAAGGTCTTATTGCCTTTGCGATCGGTGATTTCGATAGGTATAATTTCATCCTGAAATTTACCAACCTTGCGGGCTGCTTCGCAACGTTGCTGGCTCATGGCAGCGTATTCATCCTGCTCGTCTCGTGTAATTCGATATTTATCTGCCAGTTTTTCTGCTGTCTCGCCCATGATCTGCTCGCACAACGGACATATATAGCCATCCTGGTACATCGAGTCAACAAGTCGATCATGACCCAGTTGGTAGCCCCAACGGGCCTTCATCAGAAGGTAAGGTGCGTTGCTCATGCTCTCGGTACCTCCGGCCAGAATGATATCGCCATCTCCAAGGAGAATAGACTGATAGCCATTCGTAATAGACTTCATTCCAGAGGCACAGGCCTTGTTTATCGTGTATGCAGGAGTGGTGACGGGGATACCTGCCTTATATGCGATTTGCCTTCCCGGATTGGGACGCGCCCCAGCCGGTCGTGCGTTACCGAAAATCGCCTCTTCAATGTAATTTGGATCAACACCGGAGCGGAGGATTGTTTCCTTCGCGGCAGCAGCCCCGAGATCAGCTGCCGTTAAAGAAGCCAAGGAACCGCCAAACTTTCCCATGGGAGTCCGAACAGGCGCTGCGAGGTACACGGAAGGTCTTTTGGATGATACGTGTTTATTCCTCAATTTTTTCGATCTCCTTTAATATAAATAGAGTTATGCTGTATTAAATCTTTTATCATTTATAATTTTTAAGTATCTTCATGACAAGATCTGCGGGAATGGCCTCCGCTACATGGCCTGCCCTCCCTTCCAATGTGGTCGCTCTAAATAGGGCGTTGAGTACGGACTCTTCAGCAGCCTCTGCAGCAGCGTGATAAATGGGGGCAATCTGAGGATCCGGTAAAAAATCCAGATTATGTTCTGTTACTCCTCTCCGGGACTCGAGTTGGATGCCCGTAGAGAACGAGATGATCATACAACTCTCGCTTGGATCAACTAATCCTCCAAGACGCATGAACCCACCTTTAGCTCTTTCGGCCATGTGATCCAGTTGTCTTGGCGTAACGGGTCCATCGGTAGCGACTATGCCGATGATGGAGCGGAAATCGTTATCCATTGATGGAAGTCCTGAGATACGTCTCCCGATGGGTACACCGTTGATAATGAGTTCATCCCTTTTCCCATGATTCACCAGTGTAAGGACTCCCACATGATAGGTTTTATTATCCATAAGCACAAGTCGCGAAGAAGTACCAATTCCACCCTTAAATCCAAACGCTGTTGCACCAGTACCTCCCCCAACGGTTCCCTCATCAGTATTCTCACTTGATGCTTCATCGACAGCCTCAAGGGCGTGCTGTTCTGTGATGACCCGTAGATGGAGATCATTGAGAAAACGGTCGTCTATTCCCGAGACTATCGGTGGCCACCCACCATTGGTGGGAAGTCCTTTCCCCCGGGTATACCCAAAAGTTATTCCGCCGTTGTAAACTCGACCAACGGCCATGATATTGGTCAGGTAGATGGGAGAAGAACTCAGGCCAAAATCTTCCATAACCTGGATCCCGGTCATTTCCGAATGACTACTGTGGATATGGCTTCCATAAAAGTAGTGTGCCCTTTTTGCGTTCTTTTCATGCGGCATAACGACGGTGACGCCAGTGTTTGCATCGCCATCCATGATAGTCACATGGCCAACGCGAATATTTTTTACATCGGTGATGGCGTTCAACGGGCCCGGTGATAAATTACCGACAATCAGACCCGCCTGACGAACTCGCATTCTTTTTTCTATCGATGATTCCATAATTAGAGCCTTTTATATTTTTTCATCAAGGTTACCAAACGATTCAGGGGGACTCCGTACTTTTTAACTCCATCTGTGCCATCCATCGTTTGTGCGGCAGTCAATGCATTGAGCACAGCTTCTTCTGCGGCCTCCACTGTGGCCTCCCAGAGGCTGCTGATTCTGCCGTCGTCCACACACTTGAATTTTGTGGAAGCTCTGGCTAATCGATTCCCGGTTGAGAAGGCTATTAAAATATCACCGCTGCCGTGAGTGGAAACAGAACCCGTCCGTGCCAATCCTAAGCTCATGCGTTTGCACAATCGGTGCAATTGAACGGGTAAGAGCGGGGCGTCGGTGGCAGCGACCAGGATGATGGATTTATTCTTCTCCTTTTCCTCCGGATAGTTCACCAACTCTTTACCAACGGGTACACCATCGACTCGTAACAAATGTTTGGCTCCGTGATTCGCATTGACCAGAACACCAACGGTATATCCGCCTCGTTCTATAGGAAGAACGCGGGAGGATGTACCGATTCCTGCCTTGAACCCATACGATCGCATCCCGGTCCCGCCGCCCACGCTTCCCTCTGAAACAGGGCCACTGGATGCATTCTCGATGGCTTCGAGGACGTTCTGCTCTGTAATGTGCCTTCCTTCGGTGTCGCCCATGCCATCCCAGCATTCTGCGACCACAGGAACCGGAACTCTATCCGTCACACCGATGTCCGGGTTTTCATTCAGCAGGTGGGTCAATGCAGCATCGTAGACGATACCGATGTTAGCCGTTCCTGTCAGATAAATAGGCGTCTCTAAGGTACCCGTATCTCGATTTCGAACGAATCCTGTCATCTCTCCGTTGCCGTTCAAGACAAAATGGCCGACGGCGAGTTTCTCCTCGAAGATATTACCACTGTGAGGAAGAATAACGGTAACACCTGTCCGAACCGGACCGATGCCCACTTGAAGTTTACCAGATCCCTCGATTTTCGTACAGTGCCCTACCTTCACGCCTTCCACGTCGGTGATAGCATTGTAAGGACCCGGGGGAAAACGTCCCATCTTTATCCCCAGGTCCCTCAGGCGGCTACGCTTCTCCTCCCGCTCTTGCACTTTGTATAAATTTCTTGAATGACCGCCTTTTGTTGCTCCATACCCGATCAGACCTGCCGACACTCCTCCCATTGAGATACGAAGAAATCTTCGACGTGAAACCAGGGAAAGGATCTTGCGAATAGAAAAATCCTTTTGATTCGCAGCTTCGTGAAATATGACCAATTCTTTGATTCCTCCTCTCTTAAGATTAAGGATTCTGACAGTTCGTCAAATATATATATGCTTCGGGTCCAGTTCTTCCCGGATGATTCGAAGTTCATCATCAGTCGGAGGTTCTATTTCGCTATGTTCGGGGGAACACCGTATATCAAAGCCAACATTCTCTAAGACGCGTTCTATTTCCACCCCGGGATGAGCACCTGCCAACATCATCTCTCCGGAATTTTCATCAAATGTAAAGACGGCCATGTCGGTAATGACCATGATGGGTCCCCGTCCGGGTATACCCCAGGTTTTTCTATCCCTCTGCTTAGCAACATGGCCCGGGCTGGTAATAAAATCCACGGCCGGCCGAAAAATCCGTTTCTGTTGTGGGGTTACAATAATTACTTTTTTCGAATGGATGGCTATTTCGCAAGCGCCGCCACTACCAGGGAGTCGCACTTTGGGCTGGTGATAATCGCCAATCACCGTTGTATTAATGTTCCCGTATCGATCTATCTGGGCACAACCGAGAAAACCCACGTCGATGCGTCCACCCTGTAAATAGAGATTAAAAACATCTGTCATCGGGCATATCGAGAGTGCACCCTTTACCAAACATGGATCACCGATGGAAACGGGCAGTCGTTCTGGTTGGGCACCAATGGCACCCGATTCGTATATGAGTACAAGGTTTGGTGCATGGGTTCGACGAGCGAGGTTACAGGACAGATTGGGGAGTCCGATTCCCACAAATACCACTTCACCGTTCCTCAGCTCCCTGGCAGCCCGAACCACCATGAGTTCTTTTGTGGAATAGTCCTTCATTGATTTCTTTTGCATCCTTTTAGTATCCATAATTCACGGGTTCGGACAAAAAAGTATCAGCCTTCAAGTCCTCTATCTTTTCCTTCCCCAATTTTTTAACATATTCGGCCCGATCTCTCACACCGAAGATCCATTCCCGTAAGTACTCATCAAATTTTTCTTTATCCTTTGAGATGCCCGTCCAATCGATGTAGAATGAGTTGTCCCGATCATAATAACCTTGCACATAAGAAGGATGACACCCGAAAGGCTCGACCACAACTGCCTCGACGACGATGCCTGGAATCAGGGTCCGGTTGGGATCGGAGCGGAAGAGGGATTCGTCTACCAGTTCCTCTGTCACGAGGATGACATGGTTGGCCGCGAAAGCCGTTTCCTTCTGAACACCTAGAAGGCCCCAGGCCTGAGCATTCCCATATTCATCGGCCCTCTGGGTATGAATAATTGCGACTTCCGGATTCAGAGCCGGTACGGTTGCCAGCCGAGTTCCTGTATAAGGACAGGTCACCGATCGAATCGAAGGATTCACATCCGGAAGGTTACTCCCCATGTAATTCTTTAGAGGAAAAAACGGCAGGTCTGCGGCACCGGCCATGATGGAAGCGATCATCCCAGCATGGGAGTACTCCTCGACTTCTATGGGGCGAGGGATATTTTTCTCCACTGCCCGCCTGAAGGCATAGAGGGGACCAACTCCAGGATTACCGGCCCATCCAAAAACGACCTTTTTAGCACATCCCGCACCGATTATTTGATCATAGATGAGATCTGGCGTAAGTCGGCAGAGAGTTAAATCCTTTTTTCCCTGCCGGATAATCTCATGTCCAGCAGCGAAGCATATCAGATGTGTGAATCCTTCGATCATCACACTGTCACCGTTGCGGACAAACCTGTCAATCGCATTAGCCATGGTGGTTAGCTTGCTTTTCTTCACGAATGTATTTATACACATATCACTATTCCATTTCATTCAGAACACTTTCGATAATCTCGATCGCTATATCTATCTCCTCTTGGGTGACAATTAACGGAGGTGCAAACCGTACCGAACACTCACCACAGCCCAGTACCAGAAGCCCTTTTCGGAAGCAATTCTGTACGAAATCTTCAGCTATCTGAGGTGCTCTGGTCTTCTTGGTACGGTCCAAAACAAATTCAATCGCCAACATGAGTCCCATACCACGTACGTCGCCGATGATAGGATGGCGAGATTGAATGTCAACCAACCTGTCCTTGAGATAAGGTCCTACTCGAACAGCATTATCCATCAATTCTTCTTCGAGGAGATCAAGCGTTACCAAGGAAGCTGCACACGAGACCGGATTACCGCCAAATGTACTCCCATGACTCCCGGGTGGCCATGTCATGATTTCCCTCCTCGCCATGATGGCACTGATGGGCATGCCCGATCCCAGGCCCTTACCCAATGTGATGATGTCGGGTATTACGTCCCAATGCTGGAGGGCAAAAAACTTGCCCGTCCTGCCCATTCCACATTGGATCTCATCAGCGACAAAAAGAATATTAAAATCATCGCAGAGCTTACGCAGACGAACAAAATATTCCATCGGCGGAACGATATGCCCGCCCTCTCCCTGGATAGGTTCCACCACAATGGCTGCTACTTCATCAGGGGATAGAGTAGTCTCGAATATCGTATCCCGCCAGCATTCCACACATGTGACATTGCACTCGGGATAGGTCAGATTGTACATGCAGCGATAGCAGTTTGCGTACGGGAGATGAACGACACCAGGGAGCAAGGGGGAGAATCCAGCGCGTTGTTTTACCTTACTTGCAGTGAGGCTGACCGCTCCGCATGTTCGACCATGAAATGCGCCATGGAAAGCGATGATGTACTGACGCTTTGTATGATAGCGAGCCAGTTTGATGGCTGCCTCTACAGCCTCGGCTCCCGAATTGCCCAGAAATACCAACCAATCGTGATCTCCTGGACCCAAAGACGCCAACTTTTTGCACAGGTGAGCATAAGGGCTATAATAAAAGTCAGTGCCGCAGATGTGGATGAGCTTCTCCGCCTGATCCTGGATGGCTGCTACTACTTTGGGATGACAATGTCCCGTGATTGTAACTGCGATGCCTGTCATGAAATCCAAGAAATGATTTCCATCCATGTCAACCACAACTGTCCCTTGGGCCCGCTCGACCGCAAGTGGATATTCCTTAATTTGAGACGGAGATGCCACCAAGGCCTCGGCATCGATGACGGCACTGGCTTTCGGGCCAGGAAGAGGTGTCTTGATTTCAGGTACTTTCATGATTCTCTCCAGTTGTAAAAGATAGTATTGTCAAAAACTAACCACACCTGCCTGCCGCCCGCCTGCCTCGGGCATGGCAGGCAGGGAGTCCACAGAGAAATTAATAGTATTATTAAAATTACACGGCCTTAATTCTCTATCCCCTCTGTGTCCTCTGCGGTTTCAATGCATCAAGAGACGCAATCCTTTAGAAAGAGTCGCCCATAACAGTTCGACTCTGTTCCCGCATAAACTGCTGCACATAATAGGGTCCGCAACAGCCCTTGCCTGAGGAGCCACTTCCCTTCCATCCACAAAACGGATTCACTCCGGGCCAAGCACCCGTCGTGGCACCGCTTCGGCGATTAGCGTAGGTAGCTCCCGATTCGATGTGATCGAAGAAGTTATTCACTTCTTCCCTGTCTTTGCTGAAAATGCCGGCAGTCAAGCCATATTCGGCTCGGTTGGAAAGATCCAGGGCCTCATCAAGTGAGTCTACCGGTGCCACTACGAGGAGTGGGACAAACAATTCCTTATAGAAGAATTCATGATCTTTGGGTAAATCGGTTACGATGGTCGGCTCTACAAAGTAACCGTATTGGTAATTGCCTTCAGTGACTATGTTCCCGCCGGTCAGTATGTTTCCGTCTTTCCTGGCAGTCTCCACATAATCTTGGAAACTACGATAGGCTGCCTCATTGATCAAAGGACCAAGGAATACATCCCGCTTTGTAGGATCACCAAGCTGTATGGCTTTTGTTTTTCGAACCAACAACTCGAGAAACTGTTTTTCAACTTCCCGAAAAACATAAACTCTCGAACATGCGCTACATTTCTGACCACCCAGACCGAATGAAGCTCGCATGATACCTTCGGCAGCCTCTTCCAGAACGGCCTTGGCAGTCACAATAGCCGGATTCTTTCCACCCATCTCAGTGATGCACGGTTTGGGATACTCCTTGGAGAACTGGTTATAGAGACTCATTCCCACTTCTTTGGAACCCGTGAAGATGAGTCCATCAACATCGGGATTGTTCACAAACTCTTTACCGAGTACGCTTCCACGTCCATTCAGTAGGTTGAATACACCGGCAGGAATCCCGGAATCCTTGAAAACATCATGGAGCATCAGACCCGACCAGGGAGTATCGTGAGATGGTTTGAATACGACGGTATTGCCAGCAATCATGGCACCCGAAGACATGCCTACGGACAGAGCAAGAGGGAAATTAAAAGGTGAGATTACCGCCCATACGCCATAGGGTCTCAGGACGCTCTCCACATGCTCATCGGGTGAGAGCTGTCCCATCGGCTTAACATAACCCTCGGCGTCTTCTATTTGCCGGCAGTAATACCGGATCATATCAGCAGATTCCTCCACATCACCCATGGCCTCTATGCGGCTCTTGCCAGCCTCGTAACACATGACCGCTGCCAGGTCGTATTTGCGTTCACTGATGAGATCAGCGGCTTTCCGCATGATGGGCAATCGCCTTTTCCACCCTAAATCCCGCCACAGTTGGAAACTGTCCTTGGCAGCAGCGATAGCATCTGCGGCATCTTTCCGCCCCCCCTTGTCAAAGTAACCCAGAACTAATCTGGTATCGATGGGAGATCGATTTTCTGATTTCTCCGATCCGACTCGTTTTTTCCCTCCGATATAATTCGGATAGTATTTTCCGAAGGATGTTTTCACCCTTTCCACAGCTTCATCGAATGCTTGGTGAAATTCATCGGCGCCTCCCATTCCCATCGTGGCATAAGTCACCTTGAATTCTGATGTTTTGTTACCCATGATATTCACCCATCTTTTGTTATAAATATTTATACACTTATGGACATGTTTCTGAAACAGTTCTCAGAGTCATTTTTAGAAGATTAACGATTTCATCGATCTGTTCATGAGTAATGATGAACGGTGGACCAACTATTACCAAGTCACCGCGTTCACCATCGACATGACCGACATTAGTCCAGAGTACCAATCCATTTTCTAGAGCTACATCAAAAATTTTCTCCGCGATCTGGTTCTCACGCGGAAAGGGACGTTTGGATTCCCGATCTTCAACGAATTCGATACCGATTAGGAGGCCCTTACCTCGAATATCACCAACAAAGGAAAAATCGTAGAGCTGTTGGAGTTGGTTTATCAGGTACGTACCCATCTCAGCACAACGGTCTACCAATCGATGGGCCTTTATATAACGAATCGTTGCCAATCCAGCGGCGCAAATTACTGGGGTATGTGAGAATGTCAGGCCATGGACAAAAGATCTTGCACTCTCTGCAATGGTTGTAATAATTTCTTCTCGGGCCACCAAAGCGCTCAGGGGTGAATATCCACCAGCCAGGCCTTTACCCAGAAGCACGATGTCCGGTACCACACCGTAATGTTCCATGGCAAGCCATTTTCCCGTTCGGCCCATTCCAGTTAAGACCTCGTCGGCAATGAACAAGACCTGATAGAGATCACAAATCTCGCGAATGACTTCAAAGTATTCAATGGGTGGCACAACAGCACCACCAGAAGCTCCGACGATCGGTTCTGCAATAAAGGCCGAAACTGTTTCGGGTCCTTCTTGCCCAATCACTGATTCTAACGCATGACCACACTTCACGAGACAATTCGGATACTTATCATCATAAGGGCAACGGTAGCACGAAGGGATGGGAATCAATGGAAAATCGTGTACCAATGGATGGTAGAAATGTTTTCCCATCGGCCGCCCCGACACGGCCAAGGCTCCAAGCGTACTGCCATGATAACCGGGATTATGGCTGATAACTTTGAACTTGTCCTCGCATCCGTTCAGTACCCAGAATTGACGAGCCAGCTTAATGGCAGCTTCGGTGGCCTCGGCTCCGCTGGTGAGAGGGTATACCTTATTTAATGAATCAGGCATGACCTCGGCTATTTCGGTTGCCAGTGATTCTACCGCTTCGTTCGTAAATTGTGTGCCATTCACATAAGCAATCTTTTTTGCCTGGTCTGCCATGGTTTCGATAATTTCCTTAACACCATGACCCACATTGACGACGACGGCACCACCCGAAGCATCAATGTATTTCTTAGACCGGTCATCGTATAAGTAGACACCATCACCTCGAACGATCAGAGGAAAGGATGCCTTCAGCTTCCGGTAGAAGACATTTCCTTGTGGAAAACGGTAACTCATTTGGTACTTCCAAAATGATAAGTTTAATCAGACGGTTTTCTTCTCAAATATCTGGCGATTTCCGCAGAAACCCAATGCCTCCGAAATGGTCTGCGCTGTTCTCAGAATCTGCGGTACATAGATTGCTTTTAGTTCCCTCACCGTGACCCGAGCAGAGGGGACGGCTATGTTGATAGCGGCACAAATTTTTCCCTCTGCACTCCAGATCGGAGTTGCTGTAGAACGAAGACCTTTCACAAGATCTTCGTTATTTATCGCATAGTGCTTTATATGGACAGTTTCGATCAGCTTGATCAGCTTGTCACCATTTAAGCCAAGGAAGGAAACGGTCTCATTTTTCTTTTTCATTCGTTTAATATAATCCCTAATCCACGCCTCCGGTTGATGACTCAGGAGAGCACGGCCCATGGCTGTGTTATAGAGGGGGAGTCGAGAACCAATATGTAAGTTTATATTGACGATTTGACGCGTCTTAATCCGTTCGATATACACCAACTCATCTCCATCCATAACGGCCATGTTGACCGTTTCACCGCATTGATCCGACAGGGCCTGCAAGTGAGGTGCTGCGATGGTTTTTAGATCCATCGTTTGGAGTACAGTGAAGCCCAAGGAGAGTACACGCGGACCAAGACGATATTTATTATTTTCGGATGATAATACAAGATACCGAAGAGTGACGAGCGTTTGGACCAGTCTGAATACTGTGGTCTTCGAGAGTCCAACCTTATGCGCAATTTGTGTGATGCCGAGTTCAGGATTTATCTCATCGAAGGCTTCAAGAATCGATATTCCTCGTGACAAGGCTGTAACAAAATTTCTGTCCACTTTCAACATAAACTCAAATTGGAGCCAAATTTAATTGTTCCATTATATGGAACATAGTTCCACTTATCGGTACATAAAATAATAATTAATTTAGATATTGTCAAGTGGTTATCAAATGGGTGACAGACCTTTTAAAAAGCATGGTTTGCCAGAGTATCAATTGTTTGAGTGAAGATAATCAAATCGAGTTGGTATAAAATCGAACGATGAGTTCAATTCAATCTTTATTCTGTATGGGTATGCTGATTTTGAATGTGGTCCCTTCGTTGATTTGACTGTCCACATCTATTTGGGCGTTGTATTCTTTTAAGAGGGTGTATGAACTGTAAAGTCCCAATCCTGTTCCTCTCGGTTGCTGTTTTTCATCACATGATCTTAATGCTTTTGTCGAATAGAACGGCGTAAATAATTTAGGCATGTCTTCTTTACATATACCGCAGCCCGTATCAATCACCTTTATAACAATATTTTGATCATCGCTCTCCGTGATGACATGGAGACATTTTTCTTTACATTCATGCATGGCATCTATCGCATTGTTTACGATATTCATCAGGGCTTGCGAAAAATCCGAGTATTTTCCCATGATCGTCGGGAGATCTTCTTGAAATTGATATTTTTTTTCAATGTTATGTTTAAAATCAAGATCGGCATCCAGAAAGATCAGTTCGGTTCGAAGCAGTTCGTTCAGGTTGATGGATGTTTTTTCGTTTTCCTGATCCAGCCGACTCTTAACCATCATATTGTCAATGAGACGATTCATATTATTACACAGGGTTTTAAGTGTTGCCCATTCTTCCAAATCAGGATAATCCATTTCACAAAGAGCAACTTGGCCTATCATGGCCGCCAGAGGTCCTCTCAGATTATGAGCGATCCCGGATGTGAGAAGTCCAATATTTGCCAGACGCGTTTGTTCCATGAGTTTGTGTTCCAGAATTCGCCGTTCTTCATTTGCTTTTAATTTTTCGGTAATGTCTCGTGCATGGATGGCCAGTTGGTGTACATTACCCTTATCATTAAAAATCGGATAATATATGTTATCAATAATCCTTTCATTCATCTCATCGACGAATTGTTCAGGTTGTCCCGTCTCGATGACTTTTTTAGCAATTGTGCTCCTGGACTTTGCGATTTCAGGGGGAAGCAGTTTAAGGAAGTTCAAACCCGTAAAATCATCGGTCTGTACGTCCAATCTGTCAGCAGCAGCCTTGTTCATGTTGATGATGGAACCGTCCGGGTTCATGAGTATCGCAGCATCTTTGGATGCATTTAAGAGTGCCCGGGCCATGGCCTCTCTTTCATGTATTGCAGTATATAATTTCGCGTTTTCGAGGGATTGCGAAAAATGATGCATCATGATAGAAAAGAGATCCAGAAACACACCTCCCTGTACCGGCTCTTTTCCGGAAAATAATCCTGCATACATACCGATGACCCTTGATTTTCCCCTGAGGGCTTGAAAGATGATTTTCTTCTCCACCAAATGTTTTGCGGGTACGATGATGGGTTGTTTCTGTCTAATAGCCCAGGCGAAGGTTCCATCAGATATATGTTCCTTGATTTCCTTTTTAATCAAGCTAGCTTTGGATTTAGGCGAACATACCTGAAGTTCGAAGGCGTAATTGATCTCATTGACGAGATAACATGCGGAACATTGCAGTGGCAGAAACCGGTTGATCAGTAGATTGGTATTCTTAAAACTATCGCCGGGGGAGATATCGAGAGGTTTATTTAACATTCGATCACGGACGTTGACCATCAGATCCAGAACATCTAAAGTAGACTGGTTCATTTCCTCCAGATACGTGATTCGCGTTTTTAATTTTTGTAATTCATCCTTCTGCTGCATGTGCCAACTCCTCATCCTAAGAGATTATGGAAGCGACCGTATCCTGAATGATTGCTTCTGCATGATTGACAATAGGAGGAATCATGGCGGGGCTTAATCCAGTCTTATCCCAGGCTTTTTGAGACAGGACCGGTACGAAGTAAGAACCGCTGGTACCCAATTGAAGTCCGTTGACAATGACATCTGCCAGATGAAGAACGGATGTATCTCGAGATCGTTGATCGGTTGCTGCCGGTTTGTGGTGATTTACGATCATGATTTTTATGCTATCGGGGATATGCCATTTTTCGAGCAATATTTTTGCTACCTGGGTATGGTCGAATCCCAACTTCTCCTGTTCAGCGAAGTGGTGTAATTTTTTACTTGTCCTGCAGTCAAGAAGTATGCCTTTGGACATTTCGGTCATATTTTTATATAATACGAGCTTTCCCAGATCATGCAGCAATCCGGCAATGAAGTATCGTTCGACACCGCCTATATCGAGATATGTCGCAATACCTTTTGCCATGATCCCGCAACTGATACTGTGTTTCCAGAATTGTCGCATATTGATAATTTCTTCAGGGATACCCTCGAATAACGTTGTAATGGTGGCACCGAGGACGATGGTATTTATTTCCTGAGTTCCGATTCGAACGAGGGCGCGCGTCATCGTATCGATTTGTTGGGATGTGCCGTATAAAGCGCTGTTGGCAAATCGCAGCACACTGGCAGAAAGACCACTGTCTTTGGAGATGATGTTGCTGATGGATTCAATGGATACGGTCGGATCGTTGATCGCTTCCTGAATTTGAAAATAAATCTGAGGTAGGGAAGGGAGTTCAAAGTTATCTGGAATTAATATTTGCTTAACTGGCACCATGGGACACCTCTTTTGTCTTCTGGACGATGATACGTTCCAAAAACAATTGGAATATCTCTTTTATAGCCGGATGATCGAAATTGGTGAGCCGGTACCGTTTCATGGCTTCTTCTTTTGCTTTTTCATATAGTATTGGATCAATTTCTTGCACTTTTCCAGTTGATTCCACTTCAGGTTTGTCTTCCACTTCTATTTCTACGATACCCCACATCTGGAATATATCGATATGCTTTTTTTTGAGCCGATGGCCCTTGGATAAAATGACTATTCCGTTATGATTCTTCACGTCGGCAGCCAGGCACATACCAGGTGTAATGTTCTGAATTCGAATTTTATTCATCTTTTTTTCCTCGACATTGATTTGAATGAAGGCTGAGAGATTTCCAAGGTCGTAAATCGATGAACGGATAAAATTTGTGCATCATTTGAAACCAGGTATTGAATTGCCGCCGGTTGGGCATAGAGATGCCTTTCGATTTTTTTCAAAGCGAAAAAATCTCACCTCTACAGCCTGGCTG
This sequence comes from uncultured bacterium, assembly GCA_964650065.1. Lineage (GTDB taxonomy): Bacteria > Zhuqueibacterota > QNDG01 > QNDG01 > DSAB01 > CAZYTI01. The sequence goes on along the minus strand of CAZYTI010000003.1, from coordinate 7,856 downwards.
AGGATACAAGATAACCATCTTGTTGAAGACTCAGAGCCAAAACTGCTATTTTCCCTCCCTCCGGAGGTAAAGCTCCCTTACTCAAAATGGTGTGATTTTAAACGGGGTATGCCTAAAAATAATATAATTATGTATAGAAGGCAAGGAAAAAAATAAAAGAGGTGAAATTTTTTCTGAAGTCGGAGACTTTAAAATTGGATGAATTAACGAAAACATGCAGAAAATGACTGAATTAATTGAAATGGTTAAAAGAAATTGGTTTATAGATATTTCGTTATTAATGCCGTGGCCACATCGGAGTCCAGATAACCGATATTAGTCACTACTAAAAATTACAGACCATCGTCTCACTCAGGAAATCGTCTATAGTATCTGCTGCGATCTTCCAGTTAACAACAAGTTTCTCGTTGTTTAATAAATACATTCGTACTTCATTTTTCCTTGATTTTAATAGAAAAAATACTAAAATATGATTGTATCCGTTATTATCTACCACAGTATTACACTAAGAAGCACGGAAAATAAAAAACCAAGGAAAAATAAATGGTAAAAAATATCGAGAAACTACGTGTTAAGCGGGGATATTCCCAGGCCAAGGATGAGGCAGAGGCCGTTGACGAATTTGCCGGGATGGTGGATCAGCCCGGTACGGTTGTTGTCGTCTTTTTCGCTTCCTCGGAGTATAACCTCCCGAAATTAGGACAGGCACTCGAGGGTCGGTTCAAGTCACTTGTCATCGGATGTACCACGGCCGGTGAGATCACGCCGGTGGGGTATGCCCAGGGAGGGATCACGGGATTCAGCCTGGCCAGTGAAGAATTAGATGTGTTTCCGTTCCTGATTCCATCGCTTCATTCCTTTGACGGGGCCAAGACCGAGGATCTGGTTAGGTCGATACAGGGCAAGTTAGAGAAGGCGAGAAAACAAAGACCCGGAGCCGACGGTTTCGGCCTCCTGCTCATCGACGGACTTTCCATTATGGAAGAACAGGTGACGGCGATTTTAGCCAATGCGGTGGAGCCTATTCCTGTCGTGGGAGGTTCGGCGGGTGATGATTTTCATCTGGAGAAGACATACGTCTTTCTGGATGGATCTTTTATCTCCGATGCCGCTCTTTTCACCCTGTTCGTCACGACACTACCCTTTGTTCCGGTCAAGACACAACACTTCTCGGCCACAGAAAAAAGGCTGGTGATCACCAAGGCCTCACCGGAAAATCGCATAGTCCATGAAATCAACGGTCTGTCTGCCGCAGAGGAATATGCCCGGGTGGTGGGATTGGATGTGAAGGCATTGACACCCATGGTGTTTTCCGAATATCCGGTCATGCTGCGTTTCGGGGGTGAGTACTACGTCCGGTCTATACAAAAGGTCAACGAGGATGGCAGCCTCACCTTCTTCTGTGCCATAGACGAAGGTCTGGTCCTGCGCGTTGCAGCGGGTGAGAATCTGGTGAAGAACCTGGACGAAGCATTGATGGCTACTCGGGAAGAGATATCCCATGTAAAACTGACCATTGGATTCGATTGCATTTTGAGACTCTTAGAAGTACAGAATAAAAAGCTTCAGAATGAGGTGAACAAGATCTTTAAAAAGAATCATGTCATCGGGTTCAATACGTACGGGGAGCAGTTTAAGTCCGTTCATGTGAACCAGACATTCACAGGAATTGTCCTGGGAGAATGATGATGTCAGAAACAGTGAATCTTCAGGAACAGATTAAAACAGTACAAGCTGAAAACCAGCGACTACGCAAGGTGAATGACTCTCTGATGAACAGGGTCGAACGAAGCACAGACGCAGCGGGTTCTGCCTATTCCCTGTTCGAGTCCAATCTCATGCTTCAGAATAAAGTGAGAGAACATACCCACGAGCTCGTGCAGATCAACCATAACCTGCATCGTGAGATCCGGGAACACAAACGCACCGAAAAAGCGTTGAAAAAAGAACGCGATTTTTCTTCGACAGTGATCGATACGTCGGGTGCCCTGGTGGTCGTCCTGGACAGTGGAGGTCAAATCGTCCGTTTTAACCGGACCTGTGAATTCATTACAGGTTACGACACGGAAGATGTCCTGGGCAAGTATGTCTGGGATCTGTTTGTCATTCAGGAAGAGGTGGACCTGGTCAAAGGTATCTTTTCTGAACTTCAGGCCGGCCAATTTCCCAATGTGGGGGAGAACTACTGGCTCACCAAAGAGGGAGAAAGACGTCGTATCGCCTGGTCCAACTCGGCCATCGTGAATGTAAAAGGCCAGGTGGAGTATATCATCGGCACGGGTATCGACATTACCAAGCGGAAGGAAGCCGAGGAAAAGTTGCGTATGTACCGTCGCATCTTCATGGCCTCCAAGGACAGTATCGGAATCATGACGTTGGATGGCGGCCTGGTCGAAATGAATCCGGCGGCGGAATATTACTTTTCCCAATTGAAGGAGAGTTGTCTGTCTCCAAAAAAGAAAACGAAAATCTACCAGAAGCGACAAGAGCTGATTGAAAAAGCAATAAAAGGTGCTTCGGGACAGCACCGCGAAGAGTTCCGGTATGAACTAAAAGACGGGGGAGAAGTATTTGTGGATGTGACCATCACGCCTGTCCTGGATGATGAGGGTGAGGTCCAATACCTGGTCAGCATGGGTAGAAACATCACTCAGTCCATTTATGATCAGAGAGCCCTGGCCACCCGGCTTCGGTACGAGGAAGGTCTGGCTGGATGTTCCCAATCCCTGTTGGAAGCCGGCGATACCCAGGAGGTCATACCAAAAGCGTTGCACTTTCTTTTGAATGCCGCCAGTGTGGGGCGGGTGTACATCTTCGAGAATGAAGACGTTCCGGGGAAAGGTCTGTGCAGCAGTCAGCGGTATGAGGTGTGTGCCCCCGGTGTCTCAGTAGAACTGGACAATCCGGTTCTACAGAAGATTCCCTACACCGGTGACATGAAACTCTGGTATGATACGCTGTCCCAGAACAAGCATTTCGGTGATCATACACGCAACCTACCTCGGGATCTGGCCGAAATCATGGAAGCGCAACATAATTTTTCCATACTCATCATTCCCGTATGGGTGGACGGTGCATGGTACGGTTTCATCGGGTTTGACGAAGTTCGGGAGGAGCGTGAATGGGGCGAGGAAGAAATTCGGCTTCTGCGAACGGCCACGGAGATGATCGGGGGTTACCTGTCCAGGCGTAAGGCCCTGGATGATCTTGCCAAGGCAAACCAGGATTTAAAGGACGCTCAGACCCAGCTCGTGCACTCCGAGAAAATGGCCTCACTGGGCATGTTGGTCGCCGGTATTGCCCATGAGATCAATACACCCATGGGATCCATCAACAGTATGCACGATACGCTGATACGGGCAACCAATAAATTGAAAGTCGTGCTGGGAGAAGTATGCAGTGGGGAATCACCCCATCATGCGAAAGTAGAGAATATGATTCAGATCATCGATGATGCCAATCGGGTCATCCAGGATGGTACCGAACGGGTGACCACCATCGTTCGTCGGCTTCGGTCTTTTGCACGACTGGACCAGGCGGAAATCGACGAAGCCGCGGATATCCATGAAGGATTGGAGGATACCCTGACACTGATCCACCATGAAATCAAGCATAACATCACGGTACATCGTCACTACGGAAAGATACCCAAAATTGCCTGCCGTCTGAGCCAGTTAAACCAGGTCTTTGTCAATATTCTCATCAATGCCAGACAGGCGATCCGCGGCAAGGGAGAGATCACCATCACTACCTATGAAAAGAAGGGCAATGTTTACATCGAGTTCAAGGACACGGGGGGAGGCATTCCTCAAGAGCAGGTAAATCGTATTTTCGATCCCGGGTATACGACCAAGGGTGTGGGTGTGGGGACAGGGCTTGGTTTATCCATTTGTTACCAGATCATACAGGAACACCAGGGGGTGATCCGGGTTGAGAGTGAAGTGGGCAAGGGAAGTACGTTTACACTGATTATTCCCACCGATTTGGAGGAACGGTGGGAGGCCGTGGAGCGTGAAGCGTAGCGCGAAGAGCGAGGGACGGAGGGTTTATAAATCTGATTTCCGGATATCCTAATGTGCTTTTTAAAGACCGAGGAGAGCGGATCAGATGATCAGGGCATCAGTAGGAAGGATATCAGTTTATCAGCAAATCAGGACATGTGAAATCATATACTGATATCCTGGTATTCTGATCTCCCGCCCACTGATTCGCTGATATTCTGATCTGCTTTACAAAGACCGAGGAAATCAGATCATGGGTCAATCGGTATGAAACACCTCTCGCATGGGCTGCCAATCAGGTTGCCATGGCTTCAAATTTGCGTGATCAAACAAAGCGTTCTCATCAGATTCAAAATCTTCCCCCGTGTATTCCAGATAGAGATAGACGGAGCCGTCCAGGAAGTACACAGACACATTTTGAATGTGGGCTTCGGATATTTGCTCTAATACATCCTGTCCGATCTCTTGCAGATTTTGCTTGTATTCTTCTTGTTTTTCGGAAGGAAGAACCGCCACAAAAACATACCGTTTGGCCTCAGGAGAGTTCACATTCTTCTCCCCATAATGAAACCATGTCTCCATGGATGCCCACCATTCCCCCTCCTTTCGGCACTCCAGGGGCTCCTGCATGGGATCCGTCAGTTTCCACCAATCTTGGGTGACTTCATCCGCCATGTTCTTCATGTCCTCATCAAAATTTTCCCCAATGTATTCGAAATACGAATAGAGCATGCCGTCTCTGAGAAAGATGGAGTAATTCCGTATGTTGCATTTGTGAATCCGTTCCAATACACCGGGAAAGGTGTGCTTATGAAGGATGATGTACCGCTCTTCGTATTCGGGACGTACTTTGATGAGGCTTCCATATTTAAGCATTTTGTGATTCTCCTTTTGTGATGTTTTTGTTTCACATCCGGTGAGTAATAAAAACCCACGAGGAGTCCCTCTTGCCGGAATGCGTCGGCGATCTCGGCTACGATGTCTCTTCCGTAAGGCGTATTTATAATATTATAATCGCTATACCTGGTGTCGAACATGCAAAAACCGTCGTGGTGTTTGGCAGTAAAGACCACATACTCCATGCCGGCCTGCCTGGCCAATCTGGCCCACAGGGCGGCATCGAAGTTCACGGGATTAAATGTCTCGGCCAGGGCGTAGTATTTATCAATAGCAATGATTATTTGATGGCATTGCTATAATTTATTGCTATCGAGACCAGTTCTCAATAATTATATTTTCAAATCGATTAAAATGTTTAATATTGTTCGTTATTAATTTCGAGCATTTAGTCAATACAGTCGCTGCAATTAATATGTCTGCATCTGGGAGTTTGTTATTGTCTTCATATAAACGGGCTTTTAGTTCACCGAATTTTCTCAATATTTCTAAATCGGTATTTATTATATCGATAGATAGTAAGAACTCATCAACAATATCTTTATTTTTTACCTTGCTTTTTGATCTTTCTGCTCCGTAATATAGTTCACCTACCGTCATGAATGATATAGCTACTCTATCTTCACATCTTTGCCGCTCTTCTAAAACCGATTGATTTCCACGTAGTATCTCGATACAAATGTCGGTGTCTAATAAAATCATAGTTCAATCTCTCTTCCTAATGTTCGATTTGTATAAATATCATCAATAATTTTTTGAGCAGATCTATCGTCATCCCATTCTTTTGATAATCTTTTCCAAATATTAATTTGTGTGCCTTTTGTAATGTTATTTTTAAAATTAAAAAGGGTGTTGATTTCTTCTTGTACTCCCCGTTCCAATAAAATAAGAATTTCATTGTTTAAACTTCTTTTTTCCAGCTCAGATAATGTTCTTATTTTTTTGATAATTTCTTCGGGTATGTTTCTAACTGTTAAATTCATATTTCTCTCCTGTGGGCAGTTACTTATCGGTTCTGTTATAGTTGCAATATAGTTACACTTCTTATAATTGTCAAGTTCCTTATTTTGTTATCAGCTGTTCTATTTGAAAATAACCTCTACCAACACAGGCAAATGGTCCGATGGGTAATGTCCGTTGAATGTATCGGACAGTGTGCCGTGAAATATGACATCTATATTCTCGCCGACAAAGATATAATCGATGGATTCTTCCCGAAGGGCATTTAAATTAAACCCGTTAAATGTTCCATCGGGACCGTGATGACCAAATCGGGATGTGAACCGGGAGTCCACTATTTTTTTCCGTTGTTGCCTTTCGTAAGACGTCGTCAGGATTTGGTATGGTTTTGAGTCCGGTGTTGCATTGAAGTCTCCGGTAATTACGAGTGGATGATTCCCTGAAATTTGTGTGACTCGGTCCAACAGGAGATGAGCACTCTCGGCCCGGGCTATTTCTCCCCGATGGTCAAAATGAGTATTAAACAGATAGAACACGTTTCCATTCGATTTGTCTTTGAATCTACCCCAGGTCACGACGCGATTACAAACAGCATCCCATCCCAGACCGGGTTTTTCGGGTGTTTCGGAAAGCCAAAAAGTCGATGTCCGGAGACTGTCCAGGCGTCCCTTTCGATAAAAGACAGCCATAAATTCCCCGGCCGTTTTCCCATCATCACGTCCCACACCAAACCAGTTGTATTCGGGTAAATTTTCCGACAAGTAATCGATCTGATGTTTTAGAGCCTCCTGTAATCCGACGACATCCGCTCGATGGAAACGAATCATACTCACCACATAATCTTTTCGATATTGCCAGGCATCGGCTCCGTCATTGGGATTATCGTACCGGATATTGAATGTCATGATCCTCAGATTATCGGACGTGTCATAAGAACATTTGAGGGACATAAATAACGAAATGAATGAAAAGATCAACATTCGAATGGGTGTATTCTTATTCATCTGTATTATTTACTCATAATGAATCTATCTTGTCAGTTGCGACCTTGAGATATGAGTTCGAGAACGTTCTCAATCGCTTTGTCCAATTGGGGATCCTGATTCTGAAGGTCATGGTTTAAATCGTTGATCACGAAAATATCCGGTTTCACACCCCCGCTCGTTTCCAGATCTTTTCCATCCAGGGTGAAACAGCCCCAGTAGGGTAATCTGAAAGACCCGCCATTCATCAATCGGGCAGAGGTAGTAAAAATGAGCCAGCCGTAAGTGGTGTTGCCAATGATCGGACCTCGTTTCAATGTTTTGAATCCGTTGGCCGTCATTTCTCCATCGCTCAAGGTGACCTCATTGGTGACGAGAACGACGGGTTGGGTTGCGAATCCAAATGTCGATTGGGGTGTTTCAGAAAGTCCGCGAATGCGCCATTTTGCATATACGGGTTTTGTCAATGCCTGAAGGACACGGTCGTGAACATTGCCACCAAAGTTATTACGTAAATCAAGAACGAGACCTCTTCTGGGAACAGCATCACGCTCCAGCTCTTTTAGAAATCGTTGAAGATCACCATATCCCATGGCGCGCATGTAAATGTAGGCAACCTGATCGTCGGTTTTTTGTTTCACCACATCGCGGCGACTCTTAATCCATTCCTCTAACAAGAGTCTATTTTCCGCTCCGGCTGAAATCGGTTTCAATGAGATATCGATATTTTTACCCAGGCGGCGGCTATTGATGGTAAGCTTGATCCGTTTGTTTAATTGTCCATTCAGATATTTCCACAGGTTTTGTTTCGGGTCGATCCTTTTCTCATTGATTGCCAATAGTTCATCACCAATTCCCAGACTATCCCGGTGTTGATATATTGGTCCGTCCTTGATGATGCGTTTTATCGTGGTTTTCTCTCCTTTACTTTCCCAAACTACACCCAAATGGGCGCTCGGCTCCTCTATGCGGCTCTCTCGCGGTCCGCGGATCCCCGTATGGGAAGCATTTAAAA
>CAZYTI010000002.1:0-24468 GCA_964650065.1 uncultured bacterium | reverse complement strand
CCCCCCCCCCCCCCCCCCCCCCCCCCCCCCCCCCCCCCCCCCCCCCCCCCCTCAGAGATACATTAATATATGAAATTGTCACAACGGGACGTTTGGGCGGTACTATTGAGGTTCGTGCTCAGATCCAGGGTAGGGATAAAAATGTGCAGTCCCTGCAAAGCGGTACAGCCATAACAACGATAACTGTGCATGCAGAACGTGCCTTTCGCATCATTTCGACTCAGATCATTGCATATAATAGAACAGACGCCGGGAATGGGTATGTCAACACAGGCCAGAATTTTCAAGTCGTTGTGGTCGTTGAAAATGGTTTAGGAGAAACTGTTTTGGATATCGAAGTGTTGTTGGGCAGTAATGGGGGGTCTCTATCGAATTCTGTTAGTGGGATTATTCCGAGATTAACACCAGCGAGCTGGGACTCTGTTAAATTTGATATCCAAGCAGATGTAATAGAAAATCTGTTAGGTGAAATTTTAACTGCGTCGATCACCCAAGCAACCCTGGAGAATTCCGGATTTCAGGCACCCCTGGGGCAGCATTTAGACTCAACGGCGACGGTGATTATACAAGCACCAGCCCATCTTTCTTTACATTTAGAATTGAGTAATCCATCGGGGCAGTTTTCAACCTTTCAAAAATTTACGTTGAAAGTGATATTAAACAATATCGGGACAGGTGAGGTGGATAACTCGGGAAGTGTGAGAATAGAACTGCCATCCAGTTATCAGTTGGATAATGCAACGCCCAACGATATTGTCCCCATTTCAATTGGGACAGATGTTACGTGGATTATCAGATCCCCGGGAACTCCGCAACCCCTGAGAGATATCTATGATTCGCTGTTTCCCCTTCCAAAAGAAAAAAATACAGGAAATCCTGCTGAAGTGGAAAACGCCACAGAAACCATTCGCGTGAGTACGGTCAAGAGTTTACTGAATACAGACATTATGATTTCATCTCCTGAAGGGGCCAAGGATGGTATTCTTTCAGCAGGTCAGAGTTTTGTCGTTAAGGCGATTGTACAAGGCAGTAATGTGATTGACATCAAGGCGAGGATTGAGCTTCCATATAGATTCACAACGGCAGACAATCTGGAAAAAAGCGCCATATCTAATGAAGTCATCTGGCAAGTCCATGCACCCGATGCTGTCATGAGCTACAGTGAAATCATTGTATCCTCTAAAGGTGTTGAAGCTTTACAACCGGAGGTAGAGGTTCAAGGGAATTCAGCACAAATGATTGTTTCGACTGTCAAGAAAGCAGATCTTACTTTAAATCTTTCCATAACAAATCCTGATGATGCAACGGATAGAATCGTCTCTTTGGGTCAGGTGTTTGTGGTAAGTGCAACCGTTACGAACATAGGGGAGGCCGACACACTGGGTTTTACAAGAGTTACCCTCTCCCCAGTGTCAAACGGTTACACGACCCCCGATCCTTTAGCGAAAGATGTCATTAATGGAAAAGTCTCCTGGACGATAACTGCCCCCATTGATCCGACCGGAGAAGTGGTCGATATTGAAACGAGCATTACGGTTGCTCCTCTGGATGAAAACACAAATAAGGCAGCGTTTATAAGCAAGGGGAATCATTCAATTGGGGTGACGACGGAAGGGTCTTGGTTAGCCCTATCCACTGTTTCATTGTCCTCAGAGGAAGGTGGATCTATCGTTCCGGGAACGAATTCTATAAAACTGATGATTTTAGAAATGGATAACAGAGGAATTGCAGGGGCCAGTCCAATTGTTGTCAGCGATTTATCATTCATTGTGGAAGATCGATTGGGTGAGGCCATTCCTCCCAATACGGTATTTTCTGAAATTTCTGTGGTGAAGGAGCAGGATGTGACCACCGTTCTCGGACGGACAACGAATATCAACGAGACGAATCCTGTGAATATCCATTTGAGTCAACTTTTGACCATCGTAACGGATTCAAATGAGCAGATTACCATCTATGGTAAAATCGCCGGTGATGCGTCGGCGTCCTATTTTCAGTTGAATCTTCCTAGTGAAGATTCTGTGAATGCCAGAGATTTACGTTCAGGAATCAGTGTGCCGGTTCGGAATATGATGGATGAAGAATTGGAGAATTTAAAATCTGATCCCAAGAGAATTTTCCATCCAGGAGCTGAGGCGACATTCAGGAATGTGCCCAATCCTTTTGGAGAACCGGGTAAGGAGCAAACCACATTTATCTATTATTTAAAAGAAAGTACAGATGTTTCATTTTATATATATACTTTGACCGGGGCACTGGTATGGTCTACTTCATTCACGGCTTCCGAGCCTCAAGGTACAGAGGGTATCCATTCAAATGGTTCTTCCGCTGTTATATGGGATGGACGCAATGAGACCGGGTTTCAGGTACTCAATGGCGTCTACATTCTTGTCATGGAGACCGGATATGGGGAAGTGGAAACGACGAAGATTGCTGTGGTGAAGTAGTCATGACACAATTGGATAAGGGATGAGTGGAAAACGAATACTCATTGGGATTTATTTCTTCACAGTGTGGTTTACCTGGAGTATTGTCTCCGGGCAAACGGGTGAAGCAGGTATTGAATCCCCATTCTCTATTGGAGTAGGAGCACGTGCATTGGCATTGGGCAATGCAGCGGTTGCCTTCCCTGATGATCCTTCGGCATTTATCTGGAATCCGGCAGGCATGGTTGTCGTTGAACAGAAGGGGATAGGTCTTTCTTTGACGACACTCTTCGAGGGCACGCAATATAATTTCATCGGTTATGTTCATCCCACCATGTCTTCGGGAACTTTCGGAGTGGGTGTGGCCAGGATTGGTACTGGTGGGATAAAATACACAGATGAGGTGGGTGGAGTTCCTCTGGATCTGGGAGAATTAAATTATTGGTGGGGAAGACTGAATTTTTCTTACGCGCAAAAGATCATTTTTGGTCTGTCTGCAGGCGTGAACTTTAATGTCAATCGCCAGGTACTGGGATTCTACTCCACGAACGGGTTCGGTGTAGATATAGGTCTTCACTATGGATTTCCGGTTAAAGGCGGTTTCCTAAAAGGACTTTATTTTGGCGGTAATTTCGTAAATGTATTAAGTCCCAGAATGAAATTGGGTATATCGACGGAAACCATACCCTATCACCTTCGTGTTGGAATGGCGAAAGTGTTCACACTTCGGAATGGTGCTGACCGTTGGCTGTTTTTAGCAGATATAAAGCAAGAGGAACATAAGGAATACCAATACCATGTGGGGTCAGAATACAGCGTGAACGGTCTCTTTTTTATGAGGGTCGGTGTGAATAATGGTTCGTTGAATTTTGGTGGAGGTATCCGTTATTGGAATTTTCAAATTGACTATGCGACCAGTCAGATAGCAGATCCGACATTTTTCCCAAGGAGTCATCGCATTTCCCTCGTTTTCTATATCGGAAAGAGCATCTCTGAACAAAAACGATTGGAAACGGAGGTGAGACGAGAAGAAGTTCAGGCAAGGATCCAGGAACGGGTTGAGTCTGATCGACAAAAAAGAATTTCTGAAGGACTCCAGGCGGGTAAGGAGTATTTAGATAAGCAGGATTATTTTAATGCAAGGTTGGAGTTTACCAGAGTACTCAGGGAGGACGAAGACAATCAGGAGGCTCAGGAACTATACGCGCAAACGGAGGAAAACGAAAAAGTATGGCAGACGCAACATGAAGAGAATCTCCTGAAGAATGCTATCGAGAAAGATAAAATGCAACGTGATAACAGTTTTAAGAACAGGAAGTTAAGTGAGGGTAATGAGTATCAGGCAAGAGGTGATTTCCGTAGGGCAATTGAAAAATGGGAAGAGGCTCTCGAAGTCGATTCAACCAACCAACAAATCATCAATTATATTGAACAAGCGCAAGTCGAACTGGAAAATGAAGTGAATAGGCTCCGAGCCACAGCAGGACAACTCTTCCGTCGTGAAAATTATTCCGAGGCTTATAAGATTCTCAATCGTGCCAAAGAGCAGGCGGAGGGGAATCCCAGACTTGCTAACGCAGTACTAAGGGATATAAGGACTATAGATAACGCCGTTGATTTTAACTCACAATATCAGGACGCACAAAAACGTTACAGTCGTGAGGATTATGAGGGAGCGGCTGAAGCAGCAGAAAACGCACTTAAATTATATCCCAACCATATAGGAGCCAAAGAGCTCTACCGGAACGCAAAGGCCAGAGCGATGGAGCCCAAGCAGGAAATGGGTGGGAATGTGAAACCATTTTATGATAGAGGGCTTACTCGCTATATCGAGGGCCAGTATAACGAGGCCATTCAGGTATGGGAAGAAGCTTTAAAGATAGATCCGCATAATGTAGATATTCTAAAAGGGATTGAATCGGCAAAGAAAAAACTTGAAACTTACAAGAAAAAGGAGTAGCGGGACAGGGAAAGGATATGTTTAAGAGAATAATCCAGGAAGATTATAAAGTTCCTGCCGATGTCAATTATCTTGGGGAAATGAGAGACTTCATTACCCGGGTAGGTCGGAAATATGGTGTCGCCGAACGCATCATAAATACGTTTAAGTTGGCCATCGACGAAGCGGGAACCAATATTATTCGCCATGCCTACCGTGATTGGGAAGGTTTCATTACCATTAGATTGATCATCCGGGACAAAAGTGTAACCGTTTCTCTGATCGACCAAGGGCACACTTTTGATCCTAACAGAGTGAGGGATCCCGATCTTCAACGTTATGTGGATATTGGGAAGAAGGGGGGATTGGGGATCTTCATTATAAGACGGGTCATTGATGGAATCGATTACCGGAAAACTGTGGAAGGGAATGAACTCCGGTTGACAAAACACCGAAAAATCATGCCCCGGAGACATTTCATACTTCCCCATGTTTCGGTAACGATGAAAACCAGGTATTCTCTCATTGCCTCGATGGTTTTTACTGTTTTAGTGCTCCCGGTATTCTTTTTAACCTACATTAAACAAAACGAAATGATATTGCAAAGGGATTTAAAAGCCGGTCGTGCCCTTGCCCGTTCACTGACCCACAGCAGTCTTGATAAAATGGCAGATAAAAATGCTCCGGATCTTTATGTCAGTGCTGTTAAATTTCAGAGAGATCATGCGCCTCTGGTTACGGAAGTCATCATTGTTGACACAGCAGATATTATTTTGGGTGCACTTCGGACAGATTCTATTTTGGAGAAGTTCAATGTGCCTTCGGAGCCAATTGAGATAGGTGACGGTATACTTCATTATCGTACACCTGGAGGAAAAGAGGTCTATGATCTGGTTGAAGTAGGCATTCAAAGGATCGCTGGGATTTCACGGCGGGTTGGAGCGATCCATCTTTTTTTAGACAAAGATTTTATCGACGGAGAAGTTCAAGACGCAAAAAAGCGACAGATAATGATTTTTGGATTCATTTTGCTGCTGGGGTATATGGGTGTCTTTATTTTAGTTTATATGACCATGAGTCCGTTTAAAAAATTGGCAAATTGGGTCCGTGCCTTGGGTCGGGATGAGGCAAGAGAGGAATTGGAATTTGATACATCGGATGAGGTAGGGGAAATTGCCAAAGCGTTTAACGAAATCACAGAAAAATTTAGAAAATCCCAGGAGAGCTTAGCTGAGCAGGAGCGGCTTCAAAAAGAGATGCAGGTCGCTCAGGAAATACAACAAACCCTGTTGCCAGCGGCCTTTCCAGAAATCGAAGGTTTTGAGATCGCTTCGTATTATGAGGCCGCAAAAGATGTGGGTGGTGATTATTTTGACTTTGTGGAAGTAGATAAAGACACATTGGGGATTGTTGTAGCAGATGTATCCGGGAAGGGCGTGCCGGGGTCTTTGGTGATGACCATGATACGAACAGCCTTGCGGACCGAAGCCCGGGGAAACAAGGATGCAGCCGAGGTGTTGGCCCGTGTGAATGATTTTGTCATGAACGATATGAAACGAGGCATGTTCGTCACCATCTTTTACATTATATTGGATTCAAAGCGTCGTACTATCAATTACGCAAGTGCGGGTCATAATCCGATGATTCTCTATCGGGGGATAACAGAGAAAAGTTATTATCTCAATCCGCGTGGTTTTCCTATTGGTATCAATTTACCCGATGCTACACTTTTTCGAACGGCAATAAAGTCCGATAAACTGCGACTACGGGAAGGGGATATTTTACTTACGTATACCGATGGTATTACTGAGGCGATGAATCCAAATAGAGAGCGTTTTGGTGATGAACGGATGCTGGCGACGATTCGGAAAAATGGTAAATTGAATGTCGATCCACTGGTAGATAAGATACATGATGAAATCAATGTTTTTACTGAAGGGTATGCTCAGAGCGACGATATTACCCTGGTCGCTATCAAAGAGAAGATGAAAGCAGAGGATGTGCTTTTTAATTTTCGGACACGTCTCATGCATTTGGTCGAAAAAGAAGGGATGAGTGTTAAAAAGGCATGTGAGTCTGTGGGTGTTTCCACATCGACGTATTATAAATACAAAAAACGTTATAAAAAAATGGGTGTCGCTGGATTAAAAGAAAAAGTTGCCCGGTCTGAGATCGAGGATCGTCATATTAGCATTGAAGACAAGGCAAAGATATATGACATTATTAAAGAATACCCAAAATATGGTGCGAAGCGTATTAGTGAAGAATTGAATACTGAAAAATACAGTTATACTCTGATTGATGAAAGACGTGTATATAATGAACTGGTAAGGAATCGCTTAAATACCAGGGAATTACGGCAGACTTTTATCGAAAGAGGAGGCAAAGGTAAGAAAATGAAACCTCCGGGGACCCCATTCCTCACATTAGATGGTCAGATTATTATGGACTATGATATTCAAAAGATACTGAAAGGTGTGGAAGAGTCTCTAAGAGAAGGAGAGATAAGTACGGAGCCCATGGAAATTTATTTGCCTGAACAATCGGAGGAAGAAGAGATGGGTGGTATTATTGAGGAAGCGTTTGCCGACAAGGGTGTATTTGATGATCGTGAAAAGAAACAAGATGTCCAAGAGGGAGTTGCATACGAGGACCTTGGACTGGTTGAAATTACAGAGGAAACGTTTATAACGAAACCGGAGAGAGAAGATGTGAGATCGGAGGAAGATGAGGGTCGGATATCCTTGTCTGATGTTTTGGAAAAGCTAGAGTTAAACGAAGCCGAAGACGATAAATCGTACCGCGGATTGGAACTAAAAGATCGGCTGGAGGAAGGAGCTGCAGAGGCTTCATTAGAAGATGAACTGATAAACACGTTAATGGAAGAATTTGGTGATTTAGTTGAGGAAGATCAAGAACTTCAAGAGTCTGGAAAGGGCACGGCCGTTGATGTGACATTTTCCGAGATGGGTGAAGACATGGAGGAGGAAAACTTAACCGAGGTGCTCGATGAAGATCTTGTGGAAGATCGAATTGCAGCTTCTATTGGGGATGAGCTTTTAGGGGAAGAGATGGGAGTATTTGAGGATTATGATGAACACAAATCGTTGGAGAATATTTCTCCTCAGGAAGAAGGAACGGTCGATGTCGTAGAGGTTGGAGATTTTGATGAGATATCGGTTCTATCTGATGAAACGGGCCAGAAAGAAGCACTTTCCCCGGAGGCGATGAGGGAATTAAACACAAAGCAGCTGGTAGAATCGGGCCAGTGGTTTTATCAACAAGGGCAGTACGAAGAGGCCGTAGAGGAGTTTGAAAAAGCTATTTTAGAAGATCCGAATTTAAGTGAAGCCTGTCAATATTTAGGAGATACATTTTTTAGATTGGGTCTGTTGAATCAAGCCAGAGGCGCCTATGAAAAGGTCAAACAATTGGATCCTGAAAATGTGAATGTGCTGGAAAACCTGGGGGTTATTTTTGCAAATACAGGCGATTATAAGAAAGCAGTGTGGCAATGGGGAGAGGTTTTGAAAAGAAGGCCCGAGAGAACTGATATCGTTGATCGTATAAAAAAGATGCAGCGTGTTATCCGCCAGCGTTGTGCATAGAAGAAAAAAGTTGACAATTTCATAATTTTCTATTACATTATCCTACTAATACAATACTTCATTGAGACATTCTGTGGGAGATTAAGATGGAAGGGATACAGGTATCCGTTGAAAAAGTAGGACCTCAAAGTGACATTTCCATCATACGTGTTGGGGGATATATAGATACGACCACTTCCTCAGAACTGGAGCGCGCTCTCGATTCTCTCCTAAAAGCGAGTGTGTTTCGAGTCATTATCGATCTTGGGAATGTGGATTATATTTCCAGTGCGGGATGGGGCATTTTTATTAGTGAAATCAAAGGGATGCGTGAAAAAAGTGGAGATCTAAAATTAGCCCGCATGATTCCTGATGTTTACGAGGTTTTTGAATTGCTTGAATTTCATTATATATTAAAAGCATTTGATGATATTGAAGAGGCAATTTTAGATTTTGATAAGGATCAGGGTATTACCAGACCCAGGGAGAAGAAACAAGATAAAGAGGATGGTGTGATCGAACCTGTTGATATTGATGTTCAGGAGACTGATGTCGAGGAAGAGATGGCGGAAGATGAGGATATTGAGGACAAAGTGAGGCAGATCAAAGAGGAAAACCCGGCATGGGGGGCATCGAAAATTTCCAAGGCTTTAAATACTGAAAAATATGGATTTGTACGAATGAACACCCTGTCAATATGGAAACTTGTCAGAAAAATGAATGTAGGTGATAAAAAAGAAACAGAAAATAAAGGTGATGAAGAAGAGTAAAAAAAGTATTGGAATAATTCAATAAGAGGACCATATGGCATTCAGCTTAACATGTCAAATCATCAAGGACCATATTTTGGAAGGGGAGCTTTTAGCAGGCTCCCCTATTGCTATCCGGATTGACCAAACACTGACACAGGATGCAACGGGAACCATGGCTTATTTGCAGTTTGAATCCCTGGGTCTTAAACGGATTCGAACGGAACTATCGGTCAGCTATGTGGATCATAATACGCTTCAGTCGGGTTTTGAAAATGCCGACGATCATATGTTTCTACAAATGGTAGCGGCAAAATACGGTATTTATTTTTCAAGGCCTGGAAATGGAATTTGTCATCAGCTTCATTTAGAACGTTTTGGTATTCCAGGGAAAACACTCTTGGGCTCCGACAGTCATACACCCACTGGGGGGGGTATTGGCATGTTGGCTATCGGTGCAGGAGGATTGGATGTTGCCCTTGCCATGGGGGGACAATCCTTTCATCTTTCGATGCCGAAGGTAGTGAACGTCAAGCTGTCGGGTCGGTTGCAGCCCTTTGTGTCGGCCAAAGATGTGATTCTGGAAGTTCTTAGACGGCTCTCTGTAAAAGGCGGAGTGGGTAAAGTAGTAGAGTATAGCGGTGAAGGCGTGGAATCACTTACTGTTCCAGAGCGAGCTACAATCACAAACATGGGCGCAGAATTGGGAGCCACCACCTCGGTATTCCCCAGTGACGAACAAACAAGAGCATTTTTGAAGTCCCAGGGACGGGAAGATGTTTGGATCCCCTTGGCAGCAGATGCGGATGCAGCTTATGATGAGATCGTGGAAATTAACCTTACGGAATTAGAGCCCATGATTGCCCAGCCCCATATGCCCGACAATGTGGTGAAGGTAAAGGAATTAAAAGGCACCAAGGTGCAACAGGTCGGAATGGGAAGTTGTACCAATTCGTCTTTTCGCGATTTGATGATTGTTGCAGGGATGCTTACCCATCGGAAGATCCATCCTGGCGTTACAGTGGCATTGGCACCGGGTTCACGGCAGGTCGTCTTGAGTCTCATCAAGAATGGTGAATGGGAACATATCATTTCCGCCGGTGTGCGTATCCTGGAAAATGTATGTGGCCCCTGTATCGGCATGGGATTTTCTCCTCCAACAGAGGCTATCACTCTGAGAACTTTCAATCGGAACTTTCTGGGACGGAGCGGTACCAAGAGTGCCAGTGTGTATCTATGCAGCCCTGAGACTGCTGTAGCTGCAGCGATTACCGGCGAAATTACCGATCCCAGAGATTTGCAGATCGAACCATTTGAAGTGAAAATGCCCGAAGCATTTCCTATCGATGATTCGATGATTATACCTCCAAAGGAGGGTGGCGGAGAGGTGCGGGTGGTAAGAGGTCCAAATATTAAGCCACTCCCACTGAAAGAATCTCTGCCGAATGTACTCACAGGAAGTGTCTTGTTAAAAACGGAAGATAATATCACCACAGATCATATTATGCCGGCAGGCGCCAAAATTTTACCTCTTCGGTCGAACATTCCGGCTATTTCCGATCATGTTTTCGAAGTTCTGGATCCAACATTCGCCGAAAGGGCAAAAAGTGCTGGTGGCGGATTCATCGTTGGAGGTTCCAACTATGGTCAGGGATCAAGTCGTGAACATGCGGCTTTGGCACCCATGTATCTTGGTGTTAAAGCGGTTATTACTAAATCGTTTGCCAGAATCCATCTGGCGAATTTAATAAATTTTGGCATCATTCCTTTTACGTTTAAAAATGAGAATGATTATGATCGTATTGATCAGGGAGATGAACTGGAAATCGATGCAACACAAATAGAAAACGATACAATTATCATGAGGAACATTACGAAGGATTTGGATATCCTTCTCACGCATGCTTTAAGTTCTCGGGATATGGCATTAATCAAAGCCGGAGGTGCACTGGCATACGCGAAAATGCAAATTGCCGATCCATAACGGAAGTGTTCTGAATATAGTGCGGTGATTATAGGAAATTTGTAAACGAATTGTCCTGAAATTTCGTCAAAATAGTTAAAAGGCAGATTTAATTCTGCCTTTAACAGTTATGGGAATCTAAAAAGAAACTTTTATTATGTGTTGGGCGTTTGATATTACGGTGATGAAAGACATAAAAGGTAAGACGTTGTTCGGGAGGATAGAGAGTGGGGAATAGGGGTTTACGCGCGGTTTTCGTATTATTATTGGTAGGCTTAATGGCTTGTATTAATCCTTTTGCACCGAAGTTGACGCATAATTTAGAGACAGAAGATTATATCGTGACACCACAAAAATCGGCAGAAGAAGTCCTTCAGAATTTTAAAGTCGCATACACATTCCGGGATTCTCTGCTTTACAGTGATCTATTGGATACGGCTTTTCTCTTTGTTTATTTTGATCCAAATGAGGGGACCTCGGGTCGCTTCGTGTCTTGGGGAAGGGATGTGGATCTGGTGACCACAGGCAGATTATTTAGACATTTTCAAGTCGTTGACTTGGTTTGGAATACCACCCTTTACGGATGGCAAGGTGAGGATGTGGGGGAAATAGGAAAGACATTTAATCTCACCCTGGTGGGCACACAAGGGGATTACAAACTTTCCGGTGCTGCTCTATTTACTTTCCGCAAATGTGGAGACATGAAATGGCGGATTACACGTTGGAAAGATGAATCTGATATATAATAATATCTTTTATTATGGAGATAGAATCATGATGACGAAAGATCGAATTAAATGGAACAAAACCACGGGTCTCATTTTGGCCCTGATGATTTTACTATTTACGGCTGATGGTTTGCCCCAATATTTCGGAAAAAATAAAGTCCAATACAAAGAGTTCGATTGGAAGTTCATACAATCACAACACTTTGATGTTTTTTACTATGGGGATGGACTGAAATTAGCAGAATTTGTGGCGGATGAGGCGGAATCGAGTTATGTTTCCTTGCAGGAAAATTTTCGCTATATCCTTCAGAAACGGGTTCCCATACTCGTTTATAATAGCCATAATGATTTTGAGCAGACCAACGCGACCTACTCTATTCTCACGGAATCGGTCGAGGGATTTACAGAAATTCTAAAGGACAGGGTTGTTATTCAATTCAGAGGAAGCTACAAAGACTTTCGAAATCTGACTCACCATGAATTGACCCATGCGGTTATGCTCCAGATGTTATATGGTAGAGGGGTTGGGTCCATGGTCATGGGAATGGCACGATTTCAGGTTCCCCTCTGGTTGGCCGAGGGCCTGGCAGAATACGCCAGCATCGGATGGGATTCCGAGAGTGACATGTATATCCGGGATGCAACAATCAATGGTTACATTCCTCCGATTGCTCAAATGTACGGTTTTATGAATTACAAAGGGGGACAATCTCTTCTTAATTATCTGGCCGAGAAATATGGAAAACCGAAGATTGGTGAAATCTTGAGTAAAGTACGTTCACATCGAAATGTGGAAGAAGGATTGAAAAAATCCATTGGTATTGGCCTGGAAGAACTCACCAAACAATGGCACAAATACCTGCGGAAGGTATATTGGCCGGATATCGAAGATAGGGATGAACCCGAGGATATCGGTAAACGACTCACGGATCACGTGAAAAACAGACATTTTTTAAACAATTCACCTTCCCTTTCACCCAAGGGAGACAAAATCGTTTACATGTCGAATCGTTCTGATTATATGGATTTATACCTTATGAGTGCCATTGATGGTAAAAACCTCGGCAGGTTGGTGAAAGGGGAAAGATCCCAATTGTTTGAGGAACTGCATTGGCCCCGTCCAGGTATCGATTGGTCTCCCAACGGCGAAAAAATCGTCTTTGCAGCGAAAGCAGGTGCCGAAGATGCCCTTTTCATTCTGAATGTCGATCAAAGAAAGGTTGAGGAGACAATAAGGCTGGACATAGATGGTATATTTTCACCGAGCTGGTCTCCCAAGGGAGATCTTATCGTTTTTATAGGTATTGATGCAGGTCAATCGGACATCTATGTCTTTGATTTGGGGGAGAAGAAGCTTCGAAAACTCACGGATGACATTTTTAGTGATTTGGATGCCAAATGGTCTCCCGATGGTAATGAGATTGTTTTCGTATCAGATCGTGGGGATTACCTGCAAAAAATACCTCCCGGTATTAAAATGCAGCCACATCAATTTTCAAGGATCGATGTATATGAAATTCAGGTCGGCTCGGGCGAGATTATTCGTCTCACCGATGATGAAGCGGAGGAGTTTTCTCCCGCCTATTCCCCCGATGGTGATAAAATCGCCTATGCATCGGATAGGAATGGCATTAGTAATATATATATATTGGATAAAGCAAAACAAGAATCCTATCCGATCACCAATCTCTTAACCGGTGTCTCCCAGTTTTCCTGGTCACGGGAGGGTTCTCGACTGGCTTTTGCGTCGTTCTATAATGGTGGATTTGATATCTATGTTCTGAATAATCCTCTGGAGATAAAGCCCGGCTCAATCGTTCTGCGAGATGCGTCATTTTTAGAAAAACGGAAAAAAGAGATGGGAAAACAATTAACCGAAAAAGTTGAACCGGAAGTGACGGAATCGGAAGAAACATCCAATTATCGAAATTTTGTTTTTGGAGAGGCATTTCGAAAAGGAAAAATGGATGCTGCAAAGAAGGGCGAGGAAACCTTTTTAGATACGACACAGTACAAAGATGCCGCTGGAGAATATCATACTAAGAAATACAAAATTCGATTCACACCGGATGTAGTGAGCGGTGCTGCTGGGTATAACCAATTCTACGGACTTCAGGGATCTTCCATGATCATGCTCTCCGATATATTGGGGAATCATCAAATTAGTATCTATTCCGATCTTTTTTATAACTTGAAAAATTCTAACTTCCAATTGGGTTATACCTATTTACCGAAAAGAACCGACATGGGTGTCTCCATCTTCCACTATTCCTATTTATGGTACACCTATTTTGCAGATCAGTTTGGTTACTATCCGGGATACATACAGGATCGATATTACGGATTTACACTTTTCATGTCCCGACCTTTTAGCCGGTTTGCGAGACTTCAGTGGGGTATGACCGGACTGGGTATCGACAGGGACTACGGTGAACTCGATTATTGGGGTTATACCGGTGAATTCATGCATGAACTGGGGAACATTTATAAACGCCGGATATTAATGATCAACCTTGGCTATACGACAGATACTGTGCTCTGGGGAATGACGGGTCCTGTGAATGGTGCAAGATCCAGTTTTACAGCATCCTATAGTCCTAATATCAGCAAGAGCTATGGACTCGATTATTGGACGTTCCGGGGAGATTGGAGAAAATATTATCGTATTAAGAGAGACTATACGATGGTGGTCCGACTGGCAGGAGGTCTCTCAGGAGGGGAGAGTCCACAACGTTTCCTTTTGGGTGGGATGCCAGGCTGGGTCAATTATAAATATCATGAAATTTCTACCGAAGATTGGGGAGATGATCTCTTTTATTTTTCTACTTTTGAAACACCCCTCCGAGGTGCCTTTTATTACGAGCTTATCGGGACCCGATTTGCTTTGATCAACCTGGAATTTCGTTTTCCTCTCATCCGTTACCTCATCCTGGGTTGGCCACTACCTCTGGGTTTTCAGAATATTCGAGGTGTTGTTTTCATGGATGTCGGGTCGGCCTGGTACGGACATGAAAAATGGGAACCCATTGATTTTAGCGCCCACAGGCTGAATCCAGATCAGGCCACAGCTGGATATGGATTCGGAGCCAGAGCAAATATGGGATTTTTCCTGCTCAAGTACGATATGGCATGGAAGACCGATTTTGCCTCGACAGTCAAGAAACCGATTCACTATTTTACATTAGGGGCCGAGTTTTAATTGACTGTAAGACATTAATCCCGCCCTGCGGCGGGACAAGTCATTGTTGAGGTAAGTATTCTGTTACAGAAACTTGACTCATAATTCAAGTTGTTATCGTGTTAAAAGGTTTAATAATACCAATTTGCTAGTTTTAAGACGTATTGCCGGAATCCGGCTGATGAGGAGTGCTTACGTGAAACGTATTTTTTGCCTAGCCATACTTTTTGTATTTAATGTTGTAAATTTGATATCTCAGGAGGAGAACCCTGTCAAGCTAACGGGCTTGGCTCGTCCCGCTGTTTTGAATAAAGGAACAAGGGGCGAGTTGATGGTGACCTGTATCATTGAAAAGGATTTCCATGTCAGTGATGCCACCAATCAACTCTTTAAGGTATCTCCACAGTCCATACGAGGCATTCTATTTGGGAGTCCCGAATATCCCAAAGGGGAAAAAGAAGAGTACGTCGGATTCGTGTATCGTGATCGGGTGAAAATCCCGATTCCCATGGAAGTTGAAAAGAATGCATTGGAAGGTGATTATACCCTTTTCATAGGTGTGACCTATCAATTATGCGCAGAAAAAACCGGCGTTTGTTATCCTCCCGTGACGGATACGGTCAGTGTGCCCATATCCATTCTGCAGGGAGATCGTTCTGCTGGATCGATTCCTACTGAGAATACTGGAATCGCAGGGAGACTCAGCCGTTCTCTGGAACAGGGATCGTGGATGGCCTTTCTCATCGTGTTTTTGGGAGGGCTCTTGACGAGCCTTACGCCCTGTGTGTATCCCATGATTCCCATTACGATTGCGGTCATTGGTTCGCAGGCTACAGGTGGAAAATTTCGGGGATTCATACTCTCACTTTTTTATGTGTTGGGAATATCCATCACGTTTACAAGCCTGGGTATTCTTGCGGCTAAAACCGGTAGTCTTTTTGGGGTGTATGCTCAACATCCTGTAGTCCTCGTTATCATCTCCCTTATCTTTTTGACGATGGGATTATCCATGTTGGGCCTATTCGTTATACAAATGCCATCCTCTTTGTCCACAAAGCTGCAAGGCAAGAAACGCGTCGGTTTTTTTGGGGCCTTACTCACAGGGATCGTTGCAGGTCTCATCGTGTCACCCTGTATTAGTCCTCTTTTAGTGGTTATTTTAACCTGGGTTGCTAAAACGGGATCTGTGCTCCTTGGTGCGGGTCTTTTGTTTACTTTTTCATTGGGTTTGGGTGTTCTTTTTATCCTCATCGGAACATTCTCAGGTGTGCTCAAGAACCTGCCTAAATCCGGAGGCTGGATGGAATTCATCGAGAGGGCGTTGGGTACACTTCTGATGGTGCTGGCCATATTTTTTATTCGGCCAATTCTTCCTCCTCATATTCTTCATATGATATGGGCCATTTTCTTCGTCCTTTTTGGGACGTTTGTTGGGGGACTAACACCCTTGGATATAGAATCAGATAGAAAGAAAAAGATTGGGAAAGCGGTAGGTATACTGGCCATTTTAATTGGTGGAGCGCTTGTTTTTATCTCAATTTTCCAATGGACCGGATTCGGAATGGGCCAATCCACTAAGACCGTAGAAGAGCGTTTATCAAAAGGATCCTGGTTATCCGAAGATGTGGAAGGGCTAAGGCAAGCCCGGTTGGAAAAAAAACCGGTCCTGATCGATTTTTTTGCTGAATGGTGTACTGCATGTCATGAGTTGGATGAAAAAACCTGGCCGGATGCGGCTGTTCAGGATGAACTCCGTCGATATATTCTGGTGAAACTGGACTTAACCCGGAACGATAAACGGACCACAATAGTCCAGGAAAAATATCAAATTTTAGGCATGCCCACAGTGATAATATTGGATCCGGAGGGGCAGGAATTAGATAGATTCGAAGGATTCAAATCAGCCCGAGAAGTGACTGCCATCCTCAAACAATTTTAAAACCGAGGTTCCATGGACACAGAACGTCTCTTTGATAAAGACCCCTATCTTCTCGAGTTTGAAGCCCGGCTTATCGAAAGTGACATCATAGAAGGGAAACAACGGGTCATTTTAGATCGCACCCTCTTCTATCCCACATCCGGAGGACAGCCCTGTGATGAAGGGGAGATTGAGGGCGTACCTGTCATCGATGTTTTGGAGGAAGGGGAGAGCATCGTTCATATTTTGGATGGTCGAATTGGAAGTGGGAAACAGATTCAAGGCAAAATTGATTGGGTGCGTCGTTTTGATCATATGCAGCAGCATACCGGACAACATATCCTCTCTCAAGCCTTCGTTGAGAAGGCAAATGCAGGGACTGTGGGATTTCACCTGGGCAGTACTGGATCAACCATTGATCTCAATGTGGCCGATATTCCAGAGGAAGTTTTTGATAAGGTCGAATATGAATCCAATGCAATTGTTTTTCAAAACCGACATGTTATCGTCAGAACCATCCCATTAGAGGAGGCTGATCAGATTCCCTTTCGTAAGCCCCCAAAAGGAGAAAAGGACATACGTGTTGTCGAGGTTGAAGGATTCGACTATTCCGGCTGCTGTGGAACCCATGTTCGAACCGCGGGTGAGTTAGGACTCATTAAAGTACTCCGGTGGGAACGATACAAGGGAGGATCGCGGATTACATTTGTGTGCGGATGGCGGGCTCTTCGGGATTATCAAAAAAAGGTCGGAATCTTAAAGGATATTGGTCAGGTTATGACAGCGGGAGAAGAGGATATAGCCGTGATGGTCCTTCGATGGAAAGACGACCGTAAAGCCGCATCAAAACGAATTCGTTTTTTGCTGGATGAGACTCTGGAAAGCGAGGCCCGGAGCGTTGCGGAGACGGCTCTACAGGTGGGTTCTCACAAATTGGTCTCTAAGGTCTATGAGAATCGGGATCCGGACGAGGTTCAACACCTTGTAAATAAGCTCATCAGATATGACGATATTGTGGTCTTTGTCGGCATGAAAAGTGAGAGGGGATATCTCTATTTCGGCCGGGGGCAATCGGTGGATCTGGATGTTCGTCCATTCATGGTGGAGGCCTGCCAAATAGTCGAAGGAAAAGGGGGAGGAGGCCCTTCCATGGCCCGAGGCAGTGGAAAGGCGTCTTCAAGAATTGATGAAGCGATCGAGAATGTCAAATCGTTATACATGAAAAAAATGTCTTCTTCTCATTAGCAACTAAGGACAACGCATACGTCCACTTTCCTCTTGATTATCACTCTTTTTTTCGTTACACTATTTATGACATTATGAATCTGATTACATTTACATTTCAGTCGTCGGAGAACCTTCAGAATGAACTTGTACAAGCGATTGAAACATTAAGAAACGCTTTAGCGGATCAAAATGTGACTGTCTCGCTATTTAGGGATACGAGTCAACAGGATCGATTTTTTCAGGTTATTTTGACTGAGAAATCTGTGGAGGAGGTCACGGAGATAATTCAGACACACCCATTGGCAAAATCCGTGTTTGAGAAAATTAAGGACTCTGAAAGTCGGATCGTTGTGACCTGTATGGAGCAGGTGTTATAATGTCTGTTTTCATGAAGGGTGAAAAATGGCCGATATATTGAAAAAGGTTATTGTGCTGTTGGAAGAGGCGGATTCCTTTATCGTTCCCATCAAATGGGTGTGGAAAAAATTAGAGGCAGAAACACTATCATTTGGTATCACTGCTGAACAGCTTGAGGTTAAATTAAAACAAGATCGTCGTTTTAAACTTTTCGATGAGTATAAGATCGATTCGGTCAGGAAATGGTCTCTTTCAGAGGAAGAACAGGAACGGTTGGGTTATTATCGTGGTCCCCGAGTGATGCTCAGAGATCGCGTTCCCACTCGGGAAGAGGTGATCGAATTTTTGGTGAAGAAAGTGGATCAGACATTCGATACCCTGAAGCAAGCCTGGGACATTCGTCCTAAAGACGATGAGGCCACAGAAGATCAACTGCTGGAAGCATTGGCAAAAGCACAGAAACTACAGCGGGATCTTAGAGGGATCCTGTCCAGGGAGAAGGAAGGGGAAGAAGGGGCCACTGCCGATTTGACTTCGGGGGAGAGTGTGTGAATGATTGGACCGTTATTCATAGTAAATCGTCCAAAGAGAAGTCAATAAATTTGCAGGTACGACATCAAGGTGTGCAAGAGAGGAGGCACACCTTTATACTTTCGGCCAATCAATCCCCAGTGCGGAAGCTGTTATGGGGCCAATGATTCCATCATCGGCACTGGGTCCAAAGATTTGGGTTTGATAGTCCAGAACCGCACGAATGGTTCGTTTACCAAAATCCCCATCGAAATGACCCTCATAATATTCTTCACCTTTTAAAACCTCTTGAACCTTTGACACAAGTTCGCCCTTGGAACCAAAACGAAGACGTGCCGACATTTTTTGCGAACCATTGACGGTTACTTTCTGTATATCACGCCCATTCAAAAGGATATAAGGAAAGGTGACCTGCTGAGTATCATATGCCTTCTCTTGAAATATTTTCCAGGGACCTTCACTCGGTTTATCTCCACGTTTTTGGCATTTCGGATACCCAACGATGACCTGGCAGCCGGCGCTCCCAAATGAGTCATGATTGATACCCATACTCCATGCTGCGTGAATATTGTCATATGGGTTGACAAATTCGACACGGTCGTCATTGTCGAAATCGAAGTCATCGGCAGTTCTGCGAATGGGATGAGCATTTGTCTGGCGAAAAGCATCGTGTGCGTATGGAGTGCCAGCTCGATGTTTGCCCTGCCGATAATCTCGATAGTAACCTGTCATCAACTGGTTTGCTCCGACACCATTCCTCTCTTTAGAGATTTTTACATACTTTAGATGCGGCACCGTACTCCCGGGGAATAATGCTATTTCCTTATTTTCCGGGAGCCATTGTCCCAATGTGCAGCGAGGATGGAGATGGTCAACCGATTCTATGTTGAGCGTTTGCTCTGTGCGATATTCTTGATCATTTTCATCGATGGGAAGGCATCCACGAAAACCCAAAAAAATAATCCCCTCTGCCGGAACTTGAAAATGGTTTATCTGGCAGAGCCGTTTCAGATATTGATCTTTGATTTTAAATGACATGGTGGCCTCCTCAAGGAGTTTATTTAATCATATGTTATCAATTGTGACTGAGCCTGTTTTATGCCATCATCAAAATGATTTGTTGTTTTGATAAAGTATTCTAAAATCTAGTGTTTGGTGGCTAAGCTCTTAATAGCCTGTGCCCACTTAAAATATCGATTGTCTGCTAGATTTTCAATGGTCTTTATTCCGAAAGCGTCATTAAGTAATTTCGCATCGTTTTCAGAGACTCCTTTTATCGCGAATACGGGCGCTTTTAGCAATTCAGAAAATATAAGACCTTCATATGCCTTGTCAACAATTCCGGACAAATCGACTGGTTTGGACCGTAGGGTGTAACCTGCTTTTAATGCGTTTTCTTCCGTAAAGAAAAAAACTCTGTTTTCTAAAGAGACTTCTTTATATTCTATAGGGTTATAATAAATTTTTGTTTGAAAGTCACCGACATATTTGTGAGGAAGGCGGTTGTCTACACTCATTCGGAATTCGAAGGGGAGTTCTTCTAATGGATCAGCAAGATTAAAGATCCCCTTTTTACTTTCTTGTGCATCAAGAGTTGCTTGACGAATATCATCAAAGTACTTTAGATTAGGGAATATCTGATAGGGTGCTGCCATTCCTTCTAATACTAATTTAACATTGATATTTTCATTATTTATAAAAACATAAGCCAGTACCCGACCATTCTTATCACGTTCTTCTTTATCGTTTTCAAGTTGGACAGTATCGCCGACACGGATAAGGTTATTTAAGAATAATTTTGCATTTTCAGCATATTTTCCCTGGCTATGGCCAAAATAGTTGGTTTCTGGGGTGTCTATCCCTAATAAGCGCACAGAGTCTTCCCCATCCGGAAAAGGATCTACATTGATGGTATCACCATCAACGACTTTAGTGACCGTTTTGGTAATAATCATGGATTAACATCCCTTCGGTTCTCAACCGTCATGGCCCGGATCAATACATTTACTTGGAAGTCAATTTGGATTTATTATAATTTTAATTTGTCTATCTGAGATCCTAACATATTAGATTCCGGTAAAGGTATTATACTATTATGAGTTTCAATATAATCATTCTTACTCTTATACGTACGTAGTATATCATATGGTGGTAAGACATCACGTAACAATGTTCCATTTCTTCGAAAGAGTTCATCATCTCTATTTTTCTTCATCCTCTCAGCAACCAGCCCTGTTAATTTATCAAGAAGTGTTAATGCTGTACCATATGTTGGATTAGCTGCGAGCATCGCTTTCATTCCAATTTCCATAGCTTCAGATTTAGCTATCTCTTTTATTGCATCTCCTACTTCTCTAATATCCCGATCACATTCCATAAACAGGACCGTATAGACTACGAATTCACCAGGATTTTTTGGCCCGTAAATTAGGTGACCTTGTCCGTCGAAAGAGACGGTATCATCCTTTTTAATATTCGGGAATGACTTCATATTAAAGTCAATGGCAGGATTAGCAGCGCCATTTTGATCAATAGCGAAAGACAAAATGTATGGTTCATTATATCTATCCAAGAAAAAATCTGTGTGTTTAAGTAGAGTAAATTGTTTAACCACAACAGCAATTTTGTCTTCATTTTTATTAAAGTTAATTGCACTCATGATGATCTCCTTTTTTGTTATTTTAACAGAAACAGAAAAGATTATCAATCAAAGAGAAATTCTCAAAGAACAGACGTTACAAATGAGACGTTCACAAAATCTTGGTAAAACAGTGACTGAAGAATTGCTTGATTATAAAAATTGTATCTCTTAAATTTTGATGTCATATGTCCGCATGGGTTTGAAGACGTACAAATGAGTTCTGCGGCCAGCTCTTTTCCGGTATCTGTTTCTCCGGTAATGAAAACGGTACTGTCTGTATCGGCAACCCGCAAAAGATAATCCTTAATGTCTTTCATTTTCGGGCTATTGCCAATCATCCCATTATCAGTGATGAGTACTTGATCGTTGAAACCGGCTGGTGGTAAATTACGATCAATACTGTATAGTAATTCTTCAAATGTATAGGGAATTTTTACGTAATCATTCAAACCGGCTCTGAGTGCGGCAAGCACTCGAGATTCTGAACTCTGATTTGTCATGAAGATAATTGGAATTTTTCTGTCGATTTGTCGCACCTGTTCTACTTGGTCTAATCCATTGCTATTGGAATTTTTAGTGGGTTTGATTATTATGAGTTCAGGGTGGTTATCTTGAAATATTTGTGGACTTGAGATGATATTGGGGATTTCTTTTACTGTAAATCCCCGGTGAAATAAACGCTCCTTCAATTTCTGGTCCGAAGCATCTTCACTATCAATGATCAAAATTGTGGGTTGTTGCATTGACATTCCTTCCCCCAATGCCCGATACCATCCATGGCAATACAACGATTCTTCCATCTACCCACAGAATAGAAAAACCGAACTGTATTTACATCGAATCAGAAGCCCGGTCTGTATGGAAAGCAGATATTTCAATCCCCGTTGCATCGCCTAAAATTATCGTTCAGCTCTCCCCTTGATGCTCAACCTACTTTAGACTCGTTGTCGTTTATTCGCTCGGTGATATTTTTGTAGATATAAGAAAAAGCTCCTTTTTTAAAGGGTGAAAATTAATATGAAACTTTATTTATATATAAAAATAGCGAAAATCCGTAAATTTATACTTTTAAGAGGTGAGGGTAAAGTAAATAAATTATTTTGAAAAAGTCAAGAAAAATATGACAAATTGCTGGGAATCGTTGGGGAAAAGTTCATTTTTTATAAAATTTTGGAAGGGTGGGGAGCATATTTTACTTCATTTTAATCATGCCTCAATGCCGTCACAGGATCCACACGTGCGGCACGGATGGCGGGATAGAGTCCGGCCAGCAGGCTGACCAGGATGGCGAAGGCGAGAGCGCCCAGGATGAGCCAGATGGGGATGTAAAAGAAATCGACATGGGGAATGCCTTCCCTGGCAACGATGTAGTTGGCGACTCCATTGGCGATACGGGTGACCACCCAACCCAGACCCAGTCCAAAAATTCCGCCCACCAATCCAATGAAACCGGCCTCGATAAAAAAGATCGATTTAATCTCATTCTCACTTCCACCGATGGCTTTCATGACACCGATTTCCCGGGTTCGTTCCAGAATGGACATGACCATGGTGTTGATGATACCCAGGGCAGCCACGATCAAGGCGATGCCTCCGATGGCCCCTAGGGCCGTATCAAAAATGATAAATCCTGTCTTTAACTCTTTTAGTTGATCGGCTATAGAAAAGACGCCGAATCCCATCCTTTCTATTTTGGCCTGTACCGAATCCGTTTCAGTGATTGATTTCACGCGTACGGTGACGGATGCATATGTATCCGATTTTCCAGAGCTGTCCAAAAGGTTCCAGATGCTGGAGAATCCCAGCCTGGGGATGCGGTTTACAGTCTTTACGGGGACGACGATTCCAGGATCGAAACGGGTGCCCCCGTCGAAAGCGCTGCCTTCCTTCTGGATTCCCATGATGGTGAGGTGGGTAGAGTTCTCCCGTGTGGGTGTATTGGTGCCGGCCTGTAATTGCCGCATCGGATTCTTCATGATGGCACTGAAGTCAAATACGGAGGTAATGATCTCGACGGGTTTTCCCAGGATTGCATCTGCTGATAGAATACGAACACCCCGGAGGGAATCCTCGACGGATAACTTCTGTGTCTCATTATCCGAGGCGAGTATGATTTTAAGGTCTCTTAAAATTCGCGGATGAATAATGACAGAAGATGCCGTATCTGTAGAGAAAAATCGACCGTAGTCGAGGTTGTTATAAGGCTTGTATCGTCCCATGCCGAGGGGTAATGCTCTCAGGGTTGTCTGGATTTCGTGTTCGCCGAATCTTACTTTCACGGGAAACCGAATCTCGGGGAAGGCGAGTTCAACTCCGGGAAGATCTTGTATCACCCGGAGCGCAACTTCATCCAAGGGGAGGGCATCTTCCTGCAGAGATTCGACCACCCCTTCCAAGTTTCCTGCCATCACCTGTTCGATATCGATTTTTTTGGATGTCACCTGCATGCTGGTAAAGAGGTCGTTCTCCTTGAACGTCTGAGTGATGTTTTTTTGCATCCCGGTTCCAAAGGAAACCATGGAAACCAGTACCCCGATCCCGATACAAACGCCCAAGGTTGTGAGTACGGTTCTGAGTTTGGTTCGCCAGAGGTTGGCCATGCCTAATTGAAGTTGATCATCGAGTCTCATGTGTTATTCCCCATGGATTTTTCCTCGACGATTTTTCCATCGTGAAAATAGAGTATTCTGTTGGATACCGTTGTAGCAGATGGTTCATCGTGTGTCACCATCAGCACGGTCAAACCCTGTTCTCTATTGAACAGACAGAGGAGATCGATGATTTCAGCGGAGGTTTTACTATCCAGGTTACCCGTAGGTTCATCGGCCAGAAGAATGTCCGGATTGTTGGCCAGTGCCCGGGCGATGGCGACCCGTTGAGCTTCACCCCCGGAGAGTTCGCCGGGTTTATGATCCAGGCGTGGTTCCAGACCCAACCGTTTCAGAATTCCGGCCGCTTTCGGTTTCCTGTCTCTTCTCCTGACGCCTCCAAAAGCGAGGGCCAGGGTGACGTTTTCGAGCGCGGTTCGTGATGGGATCAGGTTGAAGGATTGGAAGACCATCCCAACGGTTTTTCGTCGGTGGAGCGCCAGTTCCATGCGTTTCATCTGAGTCAGTTCTTGTTTTCGCACCCGGATCCTTCCTGAGGTGGCCGTGTCCAGCCCGCCGATGAGATTGAGCAGAGTGGATTTCCCTGACCCTGACCGGCCCACGATGGAGATAAAC
>CAZYTI010000001.1:0-26002 GCA_964650065.1 uncultured bacterium | reverse complement strand
GGACTGGATGGTGGATATGTTGGGACTACCGGAAAAGTTCAGATCCTCAAATACCGGGGGAGGTGTGATTCAGGATTCCGCTTCCAGCGCGTCCCTCTGTGCGCTGTTAGCCGCCCGGGAACGGGCAACAAACTATCATAGCAACGAGAAAGGATGCGATGGGCAATTGGTAGCCTATGCCTCGACCCAGGCCCACTCTTCCATCGAAAAGGCAGTGAAGATTGCCGGCCTGGGACGGCAAAACCTTCATCTGATTGAAGTGGATGACCGTTTTGCACTCCGACCCGATCTATTGAAAAGACAGATCACTGCGGATCGGGAAGCCGGATTGATTCCCTGCTTCGTCGGAGCCACTATAGGCACCACGTCTTCCAATGGTATCGATCCTCTGCCCGAGATCGGAGAGATCTGCAGAGAAGAGAGGCTCTGGTTACATGTGGATGCGGCCATGGCCGGAACCGCCGCAATCTGTCCCGAGTTCCGTTTTATTCATGATGGATTGGAGAAAGCAGATAGTTATTGCTTCAATCCCCACAAATGGATGTTCACCAATTTTGATTGCGATTGTTTCTATGTGGCTGACAGGGCGGCCTTGATCCGGGCTCTGAGTATCCTGCCCGAATATTTGCGCAATAAGGCCACCGAGTCCGGGGCTGTCATCGATTACAGGGACTGGCAGGTCCCCCTGGGCCGGAGATTTCGATCCCTGAAGCTGTGGTTTGTCATTCGGTATTATGGTATTGAAGGTTTGCAGTACCACATTCGGCGCCACGTCCTATTGGCCCAACAATTATCGGAGTGGATCCAGGAGGATGATCGATTCGAACTCACCATGCCTCCTCCTTTAAACCTCGTCTGTTTCCGCCACAGAGGTGGGGATGATATCAACCAGCGTTTGCTGGAAAACCTCAATCGCGGCGGTAAATTGTATTTGACCCACACCAAACTCAATGGACAATATACGCTTCGATTCTGTGTGGGACAGACGCATACTGAGGAGAACCACGTTAAAGAAGCATGGCGACATATACAAGAAATAGCGGTCAATTTTGACAAGGAGCCGAATGGAGATTAGGAGTGGAAACCATCAGCCTATCGGCTTCCATCCGCTTAAATTTCCCTTGCTTTTACAAATGAATAAATTATTATGGATATAATATTTTGATATTTTTAAATTTAGAATCATGCGTACTTTCTCCATACGAAGCCACCAGCTACGGTATTGACAAAGGGAGGAGGGTGCGACTGAATCTAAGGTTAGGGCATTAAAAGAATTCAGTTATTATGATACTTGCAATTGATGAATATGGCGACTTTAGACCTGAATCAGATAAATTGAACTTTTTCGTTTGTGCCCATTTACGGCAAGATCATGATTTGTATATTTTGAAAAAGCAACAATTCAACGATTGGGAAAACCAGATTGATGGTTCCTATAAAGATCATAAAGGTGAAATCAAATCTTCCCAACTGCCAAATGAAATATTACATGATTTTCTAATTAAAATTATCGTGGAAGAGCCTATAAATGGAATTTCTCCAGTTTGTGTAAAAACCATTTTAAACCCACAAACGATAGTTGAAAAACATAAAAACTTACATCTTGCAGGCATAAATAATGGGATTTTGGAATATAATAAATTGGGCCGACACCGCCAGGCAAAAATGTATTCACAATTTGCAAATTGGTACAGGAAGATAAATTATGTTCAATTCTTTAAAATTTTGTTGCTCGGCAAATGTATGTATAAGGGGCTTTTAAATTCTATCGGTCACTCAATTAGTGGTGAATACGATCATGAATTAGTAAATTTACGATATAAAATAGACAAAATATTCCTCAGAGGCCTTGAACAAAATGCCTTCTGGCATGAGTTAATGCGCAATCAATTATATTCGTATTCAGAAAAAGATCCTGTACCATGTTTAATCGAATGGAAAACTGAAAACCATCCATTTTACCTTAAATATCATTCTGGTGAAAATTATGACTTTAACAAATTGTTTTGGCAAAATACAGATTTTCTTGATTCACATAGACATTTTGAAATTAGGATAGCAGATACAATATCTACGATATTAAACCGGTATTGGAATACAAACGAGTGCACAGAACTATATGAAATCATTAAACATTTTTTTACTGATGATGGTAAAATTGAATGCGTTGTTTTAAATGATTTTGACTTTAATCGTAGAGTTGGAGAAATTGGTACAAATCCATGGGCATAATTCTGCATAACCCATGGCTGCTAAGGATACGGCCGCAACGGTTCTTTTTCATTTTTCAGTTCGGATTTGGACGGCTTTCGCCGACCATGAAAAGAAAAGCAGTGCGGACATTACCGCGCGTTCATTTTAATATTTAACGTGGTTTCGGGACGGTAGCAGTTGGCCGCACCTAAGAGCCAATCGTTAGTGCTTAATCAAACGCAAGATGAAGGCATATGGATATCAATTTTATTCTTCAATAAAAAAATACGGATGTAACTCAAATCAACATCACGGGAGTAATATATGGGTGATGAACAGAAAGAGGTCATCCGAAAACCAGTTTTTTATACAAATTTGCTGAACAATCTTGATCAAATCAAAGATGATTATATTTACAGGTATCTAGAGTATGATCATCTTTACAATTGGTATATTAAAAAGGAATTGTATTTATCCAAACCGAGTCAATGGGATGATCCATTTGAAAACATTATTTTAAATACACATCTCAAATTTAATGATGGGAAGATGAAGAAGCTTTTTGAAAGAAGTTTTCTTTATGGACAGTGCTGGACTTTGCAAGGCCGCGAGACAGATGCATTTTGGAGAATATATTCACCTTTAAAAATAGGATAAGGGTTAGAACGACGATTAGGGAACTTTGGAGTTTGATATATCGAAATTTTGATTCAATTCCTAAAATGTCAATTCCCTATGGACTTTTTATGGGAAAAGTAGAGTATTTATATAAACAAGAAATTATAGATATTATCAAAGATCCGAAGATCAGACAAAAATATATTAGTTCAGTAAATAAAGGTATAGCACATTCTTTATTATTTAAACGTAAAGAATTTGATCATGAAGAGGAGGTAAGATTAATTGTCTATGATTTTCATAAACAATTACCCAAAGATAGAACTCATTTAATATTACCCAATATTGATCCAAGCCCTTTAATTGATGAGGTATTATTTGATCCTAGGTTTGACAAGCAACAGTTTGATGAGGATAAAATCTTTTTATCTCGTTATACAAAGAATATTCGAAAATCGGAGCTTTATTCTGTACCAGAGGTCTTTACTGAGATTTCAGGAACATGTTAATAATGGATTATTTACATGAAAAGTATCTACTTTTAGCACTAAACACTCGTATTCAGCTAACCCGTAACACGGGCGCATTTTGAGTGTTTTCTGGGCTGACAGTTAAATTCTTTATATTGATGCTACGGGCGGCTGATACCGATGTTAGCATGCCCAAAATAATACTTGCAATTTAGCTCAATATGACTTAATATCTTACTAGTAAGAACAATCATATTGAGGAAGGTCATCATGTCAACTGTATCGACAACTAAAATGTCATCAAAAGGCCAGATAGTTATACCTGAAGAAATTCGTAATAAACTCGGATTGGAATCAGGTTCAAAGTTTTTAGTTATTGGAGAAAAGGATGTCGTAATATTAAAGACAATATCCCCACCATCTATTGCTGAATTTGATGGTCTAATAAAGAGGGCTCGCAAACAAGCTAAAGTGGCCGGTCTAAAGAAATCTGATATCTCTTCCGCAATTTCGAAAGTTCGGGACAAACATTGAAAATAATTATTGATACAAATGTATTAATTTCTGGAATCTTCTTTACTGGCCCGCCTTATCAAATACTACAAAGTTGGAGAGATGGAAGATTTAAATTGATACTATCAAAAGAAATATTCGATGAGTATCGCAGAGTGGCAGAAAGACTTTCCTGGCAATTTAAATCAATTGATATTCGTGACATCCTAGATTTAATAGCTATCAATGCTGAATTCTTCCAACCAATAATATTTTCCCAAAACATATGTGCTGACCCTGATGATGAAAAATTTATTTCATGCGCTTTATCCAGTAATTCCAAAATAATTGTTACTGGCGATAAACATTTATTGAAAATAACCGGATACAAGGGAATAGAAATTATTACCCCGAAGGCATTTATTAGTAAGTATCTGTAGAACATGGCATGTTAACCCGTGTTTGGACACAGAACGAAACGCGTACAATTTTTCCATTCATGTTGGCTATGTGGAATCACTTCAGTGATACTAATTTCGCTTAACTTTTCGTCTGGTCAAACGCAAGCCGTTAGAAGGTCAAAAACTAAACCTAAAACATTGAATATTTACACATTTTATGAGCATTGTTGAACAAAATAAAAAAAATAAAAGTAAAACCTCTTTCAAGCATCCAACTGGATTTATCTGTAAACAATGTGGGACTTGCTGCAGAACCTATTATAAGGAAACTACCAAATAGAGAAAAGTACAAATGTAGAATCTATGAATTACGACCAGATGTCTGTAGAGGATATCCCAAACGAAACGAGAAAAAAAGAGCAGCGGGTCATGGATGTAAAGGGTGGGATCATATTAATGAATGAAAACCCTATATGTCGACATTGCATTGTTATGCAATTATATCCATCAAACAACACTTTTTTCGCTGTGTACTGACTGTGAACAATGCAATGATGATTGCCAAGAAACCCGAAAGAAAAATTCGTAGGGTGAACCCGGAAAAAGTTGCAAAATATTTTCTATTTTCGAAGAAAAATAATTATAATCAAATGATTATCTTTAAGAGGTGGTTTTTAATTTATAGATATAGATGGTGTCTCGAGGTAAGAAAGTCTCTGTCCTTAAAAGTTCAAAGGCTGTATTATCTATGGTTTCTAAGATCTGCTTTTTCGTCATGAAAGAGGGAGGATGAGCCCTCTCCCTGTTTGTATTTTGTTCAATGATCACCAATGGGGCGTCAGGTTTTAGATACGGTTTTAAATTTTCAAGAAATTTTATTGGTTTGTCGAGGTGATGGAGGACATAGACCATAATGATCATATCCAGATTTTTTTGTGGAAAGTGAAGTGGTTCTTCCTCATGTGTACCTCTCTTCAATGATGGTCTTGAACATTCTTTTATTTGTACAGAGAACCACATTGAAATGTTTCATAAAATAATTATTTTGGATAATCCCTACCATTTTAGTATATTATAACTCAACTCATTAAATTTTGGAGGCAGTCATGAAAAAATGGATTTTAGTTTCACTACTTCTGCTTTTTGTTTCCTCAGTCTTCGGACAGGGGACACAGTGGTTTACGGGCTCACTTGATGAGGCCATGGTCGAAGCGGAGAATGCCGAAAAGGATGTGCTCATCTTTGCATGGTCCCGCACCTGAGGCTCGTGTGTATTGCTGGGTCAGCAATTTTTCGGAAACGACAAATACGTTCAGTTTATCCATGAAAATTTCGTTCCCATTCATGCCATTCCGGGTGAAGGGAATGGAGAAGAGATTGAGGAGAAATTCGAGATCGGAGGCCATCCCTCAGTGGCTATTGTAAAGCCCGATGGTTCCTTGTCTGATATCATTGCAGGTTATAAAAGAGATCCTGATAACTATTTTGAAAGAGTAAAGGGATCCCTGAAGGGCATCGATACCTATGCTTCGATAAAAGCGCAGCACGATCAAGATCCAGATAATCTTGAAAAGATGTTCGCTCTAGCGAATAAGCATTCTCAAATGTACCAGATGGAGAAGGCCGCTGCGATGAGTCAGAAAGTGCTCGAACGTGCGGATGAAGCAAAAACCATTGATGTCACGTTCCAAGCGAAAGCGATTAATCTTTACGAGGCTGCGAACTATTCGGCGGGGTATGGCGATATGTACTCCAAGCGATCTACAAAGGGGCTAGAAGCGTTTCGGGCCGAATTTCCCAAGAGTGCTTTGATCGACGGGGTCTATTCGGATCTCGCTAACTTTTATTTAAGGCTGCCGGTATCTAAAAAAAGCGACGCCTTTTATGCAGACCTCAAAAAGATGTATCCGGAGAATCCTTCGATTTTAAACAATATTGTTCGGTATTATATTAAAACCGGTAAAAATCTTGATGAAGGGGAACGGTACGCCAAGAAGCTCATCAAACTGGCTCCCGAATCTGGTGGTTATCGTCAGAATGCGGCTAATTTGTTCCTGAAGAATAATAAAAAAAGTGAGGCTCTTGAGGCTTATGGGACGGCGTACATCCTAAAGAATATGGAAGATGCCAATCTATTGACCAGGTATGCCCGGTTCTGGGCAGATAAAGAGCAAAATCTCGAGAGTGCCCTGCAATCGGCCAAAAAGGTCGTAGAGTTGAAACCAGATGCACGGACGTGGAATGTCCTGGCTGCCGTTCACCGGAAGATGAAGAATTATCAAAATGCTTTGGTTGCCGTTAACAGAGCTGTAGAGCTTGATCCTGAGAATGAGGATGCTCGAGAGCATTTGGAATTAATTCAGAAAGAAATGAATAATAAATAAGCGATTCAATGAATTCCGATAAAAATGAAAAGGGCTCATCATCGAGCCCTTTTCATTTATTTATGGTGATCGATCAATAGAATTCATTAGTTCTTTATTCTGTATTGGTATCCGATTTCATCGAGAATAACCCGGACCTGTTTCCGAAGATCTTCCGATTCCAATGAGAGACGCAGGGTGCCTGCATCACCTACTCTGACCTTGAGTATCTCGATATCTTTGATATTGATGTCTGCCCGGGAAAGGGCAGTGGAAATGGATGTAATCACACCGGATTTGTCTTCTACTTTCACGATGAAATCGTAATTGGAGTGCAGGAAGCCTTTGGTATCCCTGGGAATGGATAGACGGTATCGGGAGGCATTTAGAAATTCATCCTCCAATTCACCCTTACTCATTTATATTTTAAACATTGACCTCTTAAATTTGAAAACGTCCAAACTTGAGGTTCCCACGTTTTACGTGGGAATGCCTTCAAGGACGCTCTGCGTCCATTAATACACAAGACGCTGGAGCCAATCTGCATTCCCAATCAGTTAAAGATTCCATTCTTTCGTAAAACACGAAACTTTAAAGTGTTTTATCCCGTATACCTTCGTGAATCACGAATAAATCATGACCCATGGAACAAACCAACAGGAGAGACCATGCTCACAAAAATGGAAGAACAGATACTCATGACCGTCTGGCGTTTTCAGGGAGAGGGGTACGGCGTGAATGTTTTTCGATATCTTGAAAAGATGAACGAGAAACGCATCACACTGGGTGTTGTTTACGATATCCTGGAAAGGTTACGGATGAAGGGATACCTGGTAACAACCATGGGCGATCCAACACCCACGAGAGGCGGGATGAGAAAGAAGTATTACGAAATAACAGATGCAGGTGTTGAAAAACTTATCAAATCGAAGGAGATCCATGATACAATCATGGAGGGATTTAATGAACTGTTGGGACATTACAAGAAATACAAGCGTGTCTAATCAATTATTTTCCGGTTATTCGTTCATTGTTTTAAATCACAAATTACAAATCCCCCGCCTGCCAAGTTTCCCTAATTTTTCATAATTAATTCAACTGGCGGGCAGGCAAATATCAAATAAATATCAAATGACCAAGGTCAAGCAACCAAAACCACAATTCGCAAAAAAATGAATTTAATACTTTAAGATAGAAACATATGAAGAAACGATCCCCGAAAATCGCTCGTTGGATACTTTGCTGTTTTAGAAGTAAAGCGGCCCATGAATCTCTCATCGGAGATTTTGATGAGATCTATCGGGTTCACTGTGAAGATAAGGGGAAGAGCTGGGCAGACCTGTGGTACTGGTATCAGGTTCTGAAGGCGCTGCCATCATTTTTAATGAATTCGATTTACTGGAGAATGGCCATGTTCCGGAATTATTTGAAGATCGTTTTGAGAAATCTTTTTAAGCATCGATATTATTCTTTGATCAATATTGTCGGCCTGGCCATTGGCATCAGCTGCTGCCTGTTTATTCTCTTATACGACCTGCATGAGCTGAGCTATGACCGTTATCATGAGAAGGCCGATCGAATCCATCGGTTGACCCTGTCGGGTAGGATCGGGGATAGCGAGTTCCGGGTGGCTGCGCTGGCCGCACCCACTGCCGGGGCCTTGATGAAAGATTTTCCTGAAGTCTCAGAGGCCACACGACTCTACACACAGACGAGACGATCGGAGCGATTTGTCAGGCATCGCGATAAGACTTTCAAAGAGACGCGTATCGTCTTTGCCGATGCGAATATGTTCGATGTGTTTACGGTTCCTCTCCTGAAGGGTGATCCGGTGACAGCTCTTGCGGAGCCTAACACGATTGTGATCAGCGGTAAAACGGCTCAAAAATACTTCGGGAATGAAGATCCAATGGGTCAAATACTCACCTTCGATGGTACCACAGATTACGAAATCACCGGCGTGTTTCACGACATACCCAGTAATAGTCATTTCCATTTTAATTTTATCCCTTCCCTTGTCACTCTGGATGACAGCCGTGATCCATGGTGGTTGAACAACCTGGCGTTCCGTACTTATGTCCTGCTCAAAGAGGGAACGAATCCTCGGCAATTCGAAGACAAGTTTCCCGATATGGTTCGCAAATATATCGGTCCGATGATGGAACAATTTCGAGAGGTGAGTTTCGACGAACTTTTACAGTCCGGATTGCGAATAGACTATCATCTTCAATCGATTTCGGATATTCATCTACATTCAAATCTTGAAGAAGAGTTCGAGCCAAACGGGGATATTAAATATGTGATCATTTTTTCTGTCATTGCATTTTTCATTCTGGTCCTTGCGTGTATTAATTTCATGAATCTTTCCACGGCCCGGTCCATTCATCGTGCGAGAGAAGTGGGGATTCGAAAGGTTGTGGGATCAACGCGGCATCAACTCATATTACAATTTTTAGCCGAATCGACGATAATGAGTTTCATGGCCATGATTTTTGCACTGATATTTGTGGCCATCATACTCCCGTCTTTCAATCAAGTGGCCGGGAAGGTTTTTGTGTTGAACGACTTAACAAGCGGAACAATCCCTGTTGCCCTCGTCGGTATTGTTATTTTTCCGGGTATTTTAGCAGGACTCTACCCGGCCATGTTTTTGAGTTCTTTTAAGCCGATTTCAGTTCTCAAACTGTCATGCACTCGAGGTTTGAGCAGCCGCCGGTTGAGAAGCGCACTGGTGGTCTTTCAATTTACAATATCCATTGCCCTGATCACCGGGACAGTGGTCGTTGATAAACAGCTGGATTATATTCAACATAAGAATTTAGGATTCAATCAAGAACGGGTGGTCATCGTTCATGATGCCCATGTTCTGGGAGAGCAGATCGAATCATTCAAGAACGAACTCCTTCAGTACCCGGAGATCGAAAGTGCAACAGTGTCAGGATTCCTGCCTGTGACTTCAGAAAGAATGATGGATGTTTGTTGTCCTGAAGGGTTATACCGGGAGAACGGCACTCCCATGCAGAGATGGCTGGTGGACTATGATTATATCAAGACCTTGGGCATGGAGATTGTCGAGGGAAGGAATTTCTCGAGAGGTTTTTCAACGGACTCATCCGCCATTATTATCAACGAGGCGGCAGTGAAGCATTTTGGTTGGAACCATCCTATTGGGAAGGTCGTCGGAGACTACACGGCACCCCCTGAGCGTCGGCTCATCGATTGGCCGGTCATCGGTGTCGTCAAGGATTTTCATTTCGAATCATTGCGTGATCGGATAGGGCCCCTCATTCTTCATCTCGCATCGAGCACCAATCTGATTTCCTTTCGGGTAAAGGGTGATCAATTATCCGAAACGGTGCGACGGATGAAAAATACGTGGCAGGATTTTGAGCTAAATCATGCTTTTGAATTCTCATTTCTTGATGATCGTTTTAATGCGATGTATGGGAGCGAGCAAAGAATCGGGCGACTCTTTGGGGTTTTTGCCGGATTGGCGGTATTCATCGGTTGCCTGGGATTGCTGGGACTCGCCGCCTTCACCGCAGAACAACGGACCAGGGAGATCGGTATTCGGAAGATTCTGGGTTCATCCATTTCGGGTATTATTGTGCTGCTTTCAAAAACATACATGAAATGGGTTTTGATTGCCAATTTGATCGCGTGGCCGATTTCCTATTTTGCCATGAGGTATTGGCTTCGGGATTTTGCATACCACACGGGAATCGGTGCATTGACCTTTATTCTCTCGGGTGGATTGGCATTCGGCATTGCCTTTCTGACTGTGAGTTATCAGGCTTTTAGGGCAGCGCAGGCGAATCCGGTGGACAGTTTGAAATACGAATGATAGGATTTTTTTACGGGGAGAGTTGCCTGTTGGAGATTAGAAGCGAAGCTTCTATTGTTAGTGGTGTCCCAAGTACAACTTGGGACACAGGTTATAATATATAAGCCGGTTTGGTATGAATATTGGGACATTTTTTTTGACTGAGAAAGAAAGATTGCTATTCATGAGGACTTAAATTTCATTCTGAAACAGAAGGAGTCATGAATGTCAAAAAAAAGAATGGGTCTGCTATTCGTATTCTGGATTGTCCCGTGTTTAATGGCAGACGAATATGATGCCATCGTCATCAATGAGTTTATGGCGTCGAATTCATATGCGATCATGGCTCCCGATTTGTCCGATTTCCCGGACTGGATCGAGCTCTATAATCGAGGAGACGCTCCTGTACAACTGGGCGGGTTGTTCTTGACCGATAACTTGAATAAGCCGATGAAATGGCGGATTCCCGAGGGAATGGTGATCGATCCCAGAGGATTTCTGGTTGTTTGGGCGGATGGGTCGAATCGAGAGAACCATACCAATTTTAAATTGAACTGCCCATCCGAAGAAATCGGCCTTTTTCGTCCCGATGGCAGGGTCATCGATTTTATCACTTACAATAGTCAACTGAGCGATATCAGTTTTGGACGGTATCCCGATGGTGAATCGGAGTGGATGTATTTTGTAGAATCCACCCTTTCCGGACCGAATGGGACACGAGGAGTCAATGAGCCGATCAGGGTGATGGAACCTGAGTTTTCAGTACAGGGAGGATTTTACAGTGGTCTACAATCGGTAACCCTCACTTGCACGCCCCATGGATCGATTCGATACACAACAGATGGATCAGTCCCGAAACAATCCTCGGATGAATACACGATTCCGATTCAAATTGATAAAACAACGGTGATCCGAGCCAGGGCCGATGCACCCGCTTTTCTGCCGAGCCGTGTCGTGACCCACACATTTTTCATCGATGAATCATCGACCTTACCCATCATTTCCATTGCCACGGATCCGGATTTCTTATTTGATGATACCGTGGGCATTACTGTAGGTATTTGTGTGAACGATTCCATCAGAGCCGATCCTCCTTTTGACCCCCATGCCAATTTTTGGCATGATTGGGAGAGACCGATAAGCTACGAATTCTATGAACAAGAGGGTCATCTGGGATTCAAAATGG
Organism: uncultured bacterium; assembly: GCA_964650065.1. GTDB lineage: Bacteria > Zhuqueibacterota > QNDG01 > QNDG01 > DSAB01 > CAZYTI01. The sequence continues at coordinate 14,456 of CAZYTI010000001.1, read as the reverse complement.
ATGCAGGCATCAAAATTTTCGGAGGCGCCTTTGGCAGACAGATACGCCAAAAGGCTTTTTCCATATTCACAAGAGATAAATACGGTACCCACCAGGTCCGATATCCCATGTTTCCCACCAAGTCCATCGATACCTTCAGAAGATGGATATTGCGGTGTTCCAGCAATGATTTTAACATGACTTTTTTCAGGGATGCCATGATGCAAAAGTTAACCGTGGATCAGATGGATGTCGATTATCAGGCCTATCAACCGGCCATCATGTTTCTCAATGGTCAATACTGGGGATTGTACAATATCCGCGAAAAAATGAATGAGCACTATCCAGAGAGCAACTACGGGATCGATCCCAATGAGGTCGATTTACTGGAAAATATCGGAGAGGTCGGTGCAGGCGATCCATCTCATTTTGAGAATTTGATTGATTTTGTGAAATCCAACGATATGGCCCTGCCTGATAATTATGCGTATGTCAAGACCCAGATGGATGTCGATGAATTCATGAATTACCAGATTGCTGAGATTTATTATCGTAACCATGACTGGCTGCACCGGAACACCAAATACTGGCGGGAGCGGGGTCCCCAGGGCAGGTGGCGCTGGATGCTCTTCGATTTGGACTGGGGATTCGGGGGAGAGACGCGGGAGGGGGAGCAACAGTACAGGACGAATTCCCTGGAATGGGCACTCAATCAAGGTGAGGCATCCATTCTGCTTTCACGTTTATTGGATAATCTCGAATTTAAGCATGCATTTGCACAACGGTTCGCCAGCCATCTCAACCTGACGTTCAATCCGGAGCGGGTCATCCATATCATCGATGGGATCAGGGCACAGATCGAACCTGAAATGGAGCGGCATATTGATCGTTGGGGTGCCATTGCGGATCTGGACTACTGGGAGAGGGAAATTGAAATATTGAGGGTCTTTGCCAGGGAGCGTCCCGATTTTGTCCGGCAGCATATCAATGAGACCCTCTCTCTTCAGGGCATCACAACCCTCACGGTACGTATGTCGGGATCCGGATCGGGTCGGGTGAATATCGGTGATATGGATCTGCGGGACAGTCTATTTACGGGGCTGTATTTTAAACATGCCCCTGTCCGGTTAATAGCCAAACCGGATTACGGAAGTCAATTTATGAGATGGGAGGGATACTCGGATGGCTCATCGGATACGCTCACCGTCATTTTATCAGGCTCTGATTCTGTAAAGGCCATTTTTGAACGGGTAGATCTGTCTCCCATCGTCATCAATGAGATCCATTACAATCCCTCATCCTTTCATCAGGGCAGTGATGACAATTATGAATTTGTTGAACTTTTCAATCGAGGAGACGCGGATATCGATCTATCCCATTACCGGTTCACCAGGGGAATCGGTTTCATCTTTCCCTCCGGGACGACCATAAGGGGTGGAGAATATATCATCATTGCCAAGAACAGTTCGACATATCGCAATCAGGAATTTCAGGTGTTTCAATCGGCCAGCGGCAAACTGGCCAACGAAGGAGAAGCATTGTGTCTCTTTGATGGCGAAAACCACAGGATCGATTCTGTGAATTATGATGATACAGCACCCTGGCCGCCCCCTCCCGATGGCGACGGTCCGTCTCTGGAGCTGATCGATGCGTCCAAGGATAATGTCCTCCCGGGCAGTTGGCGGGCCAGTGAACAGGTGGGGGGAACCCCGGGACGATCCAATGGGTCAGAAACCGGTGTGGAGGAGGTGCGACTGCCCCTTTTATTTAAAGTCTATCCCAATACGCCCAATCCTTTTAATTCACAGACGATGTTTATCTATGATTTACCCCAAAGATCCCATGTTCACATGGAAATCAAAAATATCCTTGGTCAACAGATTCGGATATTGGTGGATGAGATGTTGGAACCTGGACGCCATCATGTTCCTTGGAATGGGAGCGATGATGCCGGGCATATGGTGACATCGGGGATGTATATCGTCAAAGTGCAAACCCGTGAAAATACCTATGTGGGTAAATTGTTGATGATCAGGTGAGTTTTGGTCAATTATCTTTCGATAAATTATTTGAATGCATTTGGTTTTTTCCGATGTATCATTGTTAATGAATAGAATTTATTTCAACTGGAAAAGTTGTCTGTTAGAGATTAGAAGCGAAGCTTCTATTGTTAGTGGTGTCCCAAGTACAACTTGGGACACAGGTGTGAAAGATCTAATTAGCATAACGACTCATTGGAGGTGTGATATGAAAAACTACAGACCTGCCATTATGTTCTTGCTCTCCATTCTTGGAATTGTTTTTACCGGCTGTTCATTGTTTGATAAAAACAAGGACTCCCCCTTAAAAGATTTGGTGCAAGTAAATGGAGGGACTTTTTTGATGGGTGACGTCTACGGTGAGGGAGGTGAAAATGAAAGACCGGTTCACAAAGTGACATTATCCGATTTTTTGATGGCTAAGTATGAAGTCACGATTGGTGATTTCGGGAGGTTTGTTGAAGAAACGGGATACAAGACTTCAGCAGAAGCACCGGACGACCCGGATAAAAAACAGAAGATGATCGAAAAGTTTACCTCCGGGAATCTTACCCGAGAGGAAATGTTAGCCTTAAGAAAAGAGTATCTTAAGCTGAGCGGAACGGGATACTGGGATGCGAAAAATCGTCGATGGGAAGATTATCGGTCGAACATCAACTGGAAAAATCCCGGAATTAATCAAGAAGAGGACGAGCCGGTTTTGGCAGTTTCCCCGGAAGATGCCATGCATTACTGTAACTGGCTCAGTAAGAAGGCAGGGCTACCCTGCGCTTATAATGTAACAACCGGAGAACTGCTCGATGAAGACGGGAATCCAACCACGGATGTGACACAGGTCCGTGGTTTAAGATTACCTACCGAGGCCGAATGGGAATATGCCGCAAGAGAGGGTGGCAGAAAAGTTAGATTCGGAAATGGTCAGGACATTGCCAGGTCATCCGGGATAAACTTTCAAGGTGACGTCGGTGATTATGATTATCTAGAGTTAGGAGAATATAGAATGGGAACGACTGCAGTGGGGAGCTTCCCGCCAAATAGCCTCGGCTTGTACGACATGAGCGGAAATGTCTGGGAGTGGACGGATGCAATCAATGTGAAATATGGAAGCGAAGATCAGATTGATCCCTGGAATGCCGGTGGCGAAATGCATGCATTGCGTGGTGGTAGATGGGGAGGCGATGCATTCGAGGCGCGAGCTTTTCATCGCAGTTTCTGGATTAGAAACGATCGGTGTAATAACTCCGGTTTCAGAATTGTAAAATCTAAATGATAAGACGATACTTTTGGAAAGAAGTTAGTGCTGTCCAGGATTGATGGTGGTTGGACTATGGGGCACGGCTTCACTGTAATCACAATTCAATCGCCGTATTATCGATCAGCCGCGATTCTCCCACAAAAACGGCCAGGGCGATGAGGGCACGATCTTCGATTTTATTCAGAGGGTATAATGTCTCGGGATGAACGATACGGATGTAATCGATCCGCGTTTGTGTCCTGGCATCGATATGATCTCGAACGGATTGGATGATGATCTCCGTTTTTCGCTCGCCTTTTGCGATGAGGTATTCTGCTATCCGGAGAGATTCATTTAAGGCCAATGCATCCTGCCGTTCGTCAGGGGAGAGGTAGGCATTCCGGGAGCTCTTGGCAAGGCCATCGTCTTCCCTGATGATGGGGCCCACGATGATATCCATGTCGATATTGAGGTCCTTTACCATTCGCCGGATAACGACTGCTTGTTGGGCATCCTTTTGACCGAATACAGCGAAGTGGGGTTTGACGGCCAGAAATAGTTTCGTACAGATAGTCGTCACACCCCGAAAATGGGTGGGACGTGAAGCTCCGCAAAGTGTATTTGTCATTTCTTCAACGTTTACATAGGTCATATAACCCAAAGGATACATCTCTTCTTTAGATGGATAGAAAATGATGTCCGTTCCAGATACTTCAGCCAGACGCTCGTCCCGCGTAAAATCTCTGGGATATTGATCCAGGTCTTCATCGGGACCAAATTGCGTGGGATTGATGAATATGGAAACCACGACCACATCGGCCCTGGACCGGGCAATCCGTATCAGGCTGAGGTGTCCCTCATGGAGGTATCCCATGGTGGGAACAAAGCCGATTTTTTTCCCCGCCTGCCGCAAGGTGTCGGCTTCGGTTTGCATTTCTCGAACAGTTCGGATGATTTTCATCGTTGTCGTTTCCTAAGAAAAAATAACCACAGAGAAACACAGAGAGTCACGGAGGATCACATAATTACATATTCCGTGGTATTCCGTGTTGATCCGTGGTAAATTATTCCTCCCTTGTTCTGGTTGCGATCACCAGTTTGATGATGCCGTTTTGCTTTGCGATATCCATGATCTCCACGACGATACCATAGCGGACCCCTTCATCGGCCTTTAGAATGAGTCCTTTTTCTTCGACTGCCGGTGCAATGGCTTCTAATTTCTCCGGTAACGATTCCAGGTCGACGGATTCCTCGTTGATATACATGGAACCGTCGGACATGATAAATAATGTATATCCTTCCATCTGTACGACCTCATTCCGAGACGTTTGGGGCAGATCCAGCTTCATACCCGGTTGTTCCAAAAAAGTGGAGGATACAATGAAGAAAATGAGGAGGAGGAAAAGGACATCGATAAGGGAAGTGATATTGATGATGACGCTTCTTTTTGGTGTTGTTCGAAACTGCATTTTATCTCCTGTATATCAATTTATCCCTCCCTCCGATGGAACGCGGATTTAAACGGATTGGACGGATCAGAACGGATATTGAATAGATTTGATTTTTATTTCTTTAAATCCCTATATCCGTTTCATCCGTTCAATCCGCGTTCCATCAGGGGGGGGTCATCCTTTCACTACACCCAGGGGTCTCATTTTGGCGACTTTTCGTGAGAGACCGGCATTGTGCACGATTTCTACCACCCGATTGATGTCTTTGTAGGCCTCGGACGCTTCCTCTTGTAATGTCTTTCGCCCCCTGCTGCGTACGATGATTCCCCGGTCTTCCAGCTCCCGGGCCAGTGCCCGTCCCTTGGTTGCCCTGATGGCCGCATGACGGCTCATGACCCGTCCCGCACCATGACAGGTAGAACCGAAACTTTCCTCCATGGCTTTCCGGGTACCGACCAGCACATAGGAAGCCGTACCCATATCTCCCGGGATCAAGACGGGCTGTCCGAATTTTCGATACTTCTCCGGCACCTCCGGATGTCCGGCAGCGAAGGCCCGGGTGGCGCCCTTCCGGTGAACCACGACCTTGGTCTGGTTTCCCTGGATGATATGATCTTCAAACTTGGCGATGTTATGGGCCACGTCATAAACCATGTGCATGTCCATGCTTTCAGCGGATTGCCGCAATATCTGTTCGAAGGTTTGCCGCACCCAGTGGAGAATGAGCTGACGGTTGGTCCAGGCGTAGTTGGCCGCAGCTGCCATGGCGGCGAAGTATTGCTTCCCTTCGGAAGAGGTTACCGGCGTACAGGCCAATTGTTTGTCCGGCACATGAATCCGGTACTTATTCATGGCCCGCACCATGCGATCCAGATTGTCATCACAAACCTGATACCCCAATCCACGGGATCCCGTATGAATCATCACAGTGATCTGTTTTTCATGGAGGCCAAAGGCCCTGGCGGCCTCCTGGTCGTAGATTTTCTGTACCTCCTGAATTTCCAAAAAGTGGTTTCCAGATCCCAGTGTGCCCAATTGGGGTCTGCCCCGTTCCAGGGCCCGGGCTGTCAGGGCTTCGGGATCGGCACCTTGAAGGCATCCATTCTGTTCCGTGAGTTCCACATCTTCCGCCCAGCCGAATCCCTGTTTTACCGCCCATGAGGAACCATCTCGAAGGACTTTCTTTTCATCTTTGGAGGAAAGCTTCAATCTTCCTGAAGATCCCACGCCGCAGGGTATATTTTGGAATAGCCTCTCTACCAGGAGCCGGATTCGATCTTTAATGTCCGGACAGGTCAAATTGGTTCGGAGGAGTCTCACACCGCAGTTGATGTCATAACCCACACCGCCGGGAGAAATCACGCCTTCTTGCGTATCCATACCGGCCACACCACCGATGGGGAAGCCATATCCCCAATGAATATCGGGCATGGCCATGGAGGAGCCGATAAGTCCCGGCAAGTGGGCGACATTCGCGACTTGTTGAAGGGCCTGGCCCCGGCGAACGAGCTTGATCATTTCCTCGTCCGCATAGATCAGACCGGGCACCCGCATGCCTTTCTGATATGTTGCCGGAATGCGCCACCTGAAGTCATCGATTTTTTCTAGGGGGCCGTTCCAGGATTCAGCCACGTTCTTTTCCTTTATTTTTTAGACAGGATTAACAGGATGTACAGGATATTATTGAAATTACAAATCTCAAATAACCCGCCTGCCTTTTTTACCTCATACTTCGAATATTGTGTTGAAGGCGGGCAGGTAAATACCAAATAATATGCAATGACCAAAATCACAATTGATAAAACGATGTCTATCTTTGTTCAGTTCCTTTATTGTCCTGTGAATCCTGTCTAAAAAATCTTTATCAGCTTAAATACTGACCTGTTATTCGATCGTCAAAAAGATGGTTTTGGGGAGTGATGTTTTTATCCCGTGCTTCCATGGGATCTATCTCGAATTCATGGAGGATTTCGTTGTTTTCTTCCAATCTGAAGAGGACTTTACCTCTTGGATTCACCGTCTGACTTCTTCCCGTGAAAGTGAGTCTGTCTTTGCCGCCCCTGGCTTCGCTTCCGATCCGGTTGGTCGTGATGGTAAAGACGCCATTCTCGATGGACCGAGTGACCATGGCATCCTGGCAATAAGGTAAAACCAGATTCACAGGATGGCAGAGGATGTCGGCACCCTGGAGGGCTAAGGATCGTGCTGCCTCGGGGAAGACCCAGTCAAAACAGATCAGGATACCGATTTTGGCCATGCCAATGTTCCAGATGGGAAATCCGAGATTGCCCGACTGGAACCACTGTTTCTCTTCACAGAAGAGATGTACCTTTCGATAGGATCCGATGAATCCATCCGGTCCAATGAGTACTGCTGTATTGTAAGTGGTCTGACTCTCAATCTCAATGAGACCGGCCACGAGGACCATCCCCTTTTCCTTACAAATTTGCTCCCATCGCTGAACTGTGGGACCATCTGGGATGGGTTCGCAGAGCTCATTCACCTCCGTTCCGGATATGAACTGGTATCCGGTGGTACAGAGCTCGGGTAGTACGAGGAGGTCTGCGTCTGTGGTTTGAGCCGCCTCCTCGATTTTTCGGAGGTTTTTTTCCTTGTTTCCAAACTCGGGAGCGAATTGATATACGGCGATTTTCACGCTTTGTCCTTGTTAAGTATTGATGGATCAATATAATAGTCTGCAATATGGAAAACAAGAAAAAAAGGCCCATTTTTATTTTGCATCGATAGGACTGATGCAAAATAAAAGATAAGCCTGAACGATGATTTATTTTAAAATGATATTCTCTAATTCGAGGAATTATTATAAAATATTTTCAGAGTTGAAACCGATTCCGGTCGTGCCGGTTATTCTGAAAATTCATGAAGTCACTGACTGTGTATTCGGGAGCAGCTCCCTTCATCGTAGCAATAAAAGCCCCCAATTGGTTGGCAAATTCTGCCATCACTTCCAGGGTGGCGTTCTTCAGATATTTGAATGCCATCCCGGCCACGAAAGCGTCCCCGCAGCCCGTAGTATCGACAGGAGGAATGTTGATACCGGGGGAGAGGACCGTTTCGTTCCCGTTGGTGAGCAAGCACCCTTTTTTCCCCAATGATACGGCGATCAGTTTCATGGGAAACGTATCCATCAACCACTCGAGAAAAGTGAACATGCTTTTCTTTTGGGATGAGAATGCTTTTTTAAGAGCGTGGAGTTCGTTTTCATTCACTTTCAGGATATCAGTATGAATCAATGTATCCTTTACGATTTGGCCGATTCCATCATTCCATTCTCGGAAATTGACATCGAAGACAATGGTTCCCGATGCGATTTTAATGGCATTTTGAATGGTTTCTCTTGACGTTGGATTCCTTTGGGCCAGTGTTCCGATGACAATGGCGTTCGCCGTTTTGAGGAGGGTGTCAAGATTCTCATTCCACCGGAGATCATCAAAGGCTACATCCTTGGAACATCGAAATTGGGGAATGCCGTTCTGATCCAGCCTGACCCGGACCGTACCTGTTGGTCGGGATGGTGACCTTTGAATATGGTGTGTGTTGATCCCCTGTGCACCGAGGGACCTCATAATCGCATCGCCTAAATCATCCTGGCCCACGGCGCTGACGATCACACCTTCCGCACCCAATCGATGCGCATGGATGGCTGCATTGGCCGGGGACCCTCCCAGGTGTTTTTCTTCAGGGTATAGATCCCATAGGACCTCTCCCAGGCCCACAATTTGTTTTTGGGAGTTCATGGACGGATCTGTTGCATGATAAGTGGGATGAGCCCGTCGCCAAAACCAAAAGGAACGGGGGTAAAAGCCAGGATGAAGACAATGATCGCAAAAGCGCCGATGATTTTTCTTTTTGTGTCCAGGGGTATGTAATCATCCATTGTAGGAGGATGCCGACGGACAAAGGAGAGAACGATTAGGAAGAGTAACCAGCCGGCATAATAAAACAGGCAGACAAAGATGAAGAGGATATAGACAATCGTTGAAACCACTTTACTGTTTCTCCAAAATAAGGCATACATGATATGTCCTCCGTCCAACTGGCCGATGGGGAGGAGGTTCAGGGCCGTTACCAGTAGACCCACCCAACCTGCAAAGGCCAGGGGATGGAGAAAAATATCGTGTCCCGAGGGAAGAGATCCGTGTATGATACGCGCAAAGAGTGAAAAGAGGAGCGAATCCCCCAGGGTGATTGTGGTCCCCTGATCCAGGGAAGACAATTCCACGATGGGGGAAAGCTTCAGACCGATAAGAATCGCCGGTATGATCATGACCAGTCCTGCCAATGGGCCTGCTACACCCACGTCGAACAGAGCTCTGCGGTTGGGAATCCGACCTTTCATCTTTATAACGGCACCCATGGTACCAAAGGGCCCTATGGGAAGGGGAATGAAATAGGGTAGTGTCGCCGGAACCTTGTGCTTTTTGGCCATCAGGTAATGTCCCATCTCGTGAGTGAGCAGGATTGTTATGATACCCAGAGAATACCACAGCGCGCCGAGGGGGCCGTCCCCCAGAGCCACCACGTAGGTGGACATGATGGTCAAGACGAAGAGCACTACGTGTATGGTGATATTACGTTTCCTGGGAGAAATATCCGTTACGTTTGTATTTTCATCTGTCCGATTGCGTTTTGTGAATACTGGAAACCGATCTTTTTCCATCTCATGCTCCATTTTATGCAAAAGTCACTGTTACCGTGTCTCCGATGCACAAGTCCAATTTTTCTGATACACTCGATCCATGCAGGGATATCTCAAGGGTTCCACCACTCCCGATGAGGGCGAGAGGTTCGCCTGCTTCCACATCGGCATAGGTTCTGTTCACCCCCTTCAATAATTGGGATTTTACCCGGATCTCGACATGTTCGTGATCACCGAGCGAGGTCGCCTCGATGTTGGTGACACCATTTCCAAATTTGTCAATGTAGATGATTTCCCCGGAGATACCCTGCAATTCCGGAACAGGCATTTTTATTTCTCCAACGATATAATTCGGAAAAAGTTCACCCAGTGTCTGCAATTTACATCCTTTTGATAAATGGGCGGCCACCGGGGCAAAGATATCTCTTCCGTGGAATGTAGAACTGACCTTTGTCAGAAAGAAAGATGAATTTGTCAATCGATACACCACAGCGTCGGGATGGGTATGAAAGATATACTTGAGTGCGCCATTGTCGGGTGCAAGAAAGATATACCGTTCAGTTTGAACGGCCAGGATAGCCCGCTTACTTCCGACGCCCGGATCCACGACGAGAACATGGATGGTCCCTTGGGGATAATAGGCATAGGATCTCTTCAATATAAAGGCAGCTTCCTCAATACTCTGGGAAGCAATCTCATGGGTGATATCCACGATATGCACATTTGGATTGATATTCAGGATGACGCCCTTCATGGATCCCACATAGTAATCGGAGACACCGAAATCTGTCAGTAAGGTGATGATCACTTTAAACTCCATGATTGAATTTTCCGGTGGCAGAAGTTACGGATTCCCGAGCCGGTTGTCAAGGAGAAAGTGATGGTCCTGACATGGTGCGTGTTTGAATTAACGACGCCGGATTGATTAAAAAGAATTAGCCTCTCATGTGGTCATATAAACCTATTGAAGGAGTAATACTTTTATATTCTCGCTATAAAGTGCCGCTTCCATTTGTATGAAATACACACCGCTGTCCACGGCATGCTGATTGTTGTCCCTCCCATTCCAGACCACGCTGTGATAACCGCCGGTTTTTATTTCGTCCAGAAGACTTCGAACTTCTTGTCCTTTCATGTTGTAAACAATGATTCTAACATGACACTCCTCAATTGTAGTGAAAAAGAGTGTGGTTGAACTGTTAAACGGATTGGGCATATTCTGTTGCAACTCGAAACTGTTAGGACTCAAGGGGGAAGGGTTCACAAGAACCGATTCCGCCTCATCGGCAGGTTCATAGGACAGTTCGACTTCGACTTCCGAGAGAATTCGTCCGGTCTTGTCCAATACATCAACATGGAGGGTATCTCCGGCTTTCCATGGTGACGGAAATGAGCTGCACTGGACGATCCAGTATCCTCCCGGTATCGAGCATCCGGGGGATTGTTCGGTGAGTTTTTCTGGGGTTCGAGACGTGATGAATGCAGAAAAATGAACATCTTCTATGTTGAAATTTACATTTAGATCGAATCGTCCCCAGGCACAATGGGGCGCCCGAATCCCTGCCCCATCCTGAACGGGGGAAATGGGCCTGTTCCGGTATTTCAGCGTTCCACCCTGGGGCCAGGAGACCTGGGCCGTGACATTCACATAGTAGGGATACCCGACACGAACGTCAAAATCGGTGGGAGGTATGCCCGGGATATACTGCTGGTAGCCCTGGATTGAGGCATCCCAATAGGCGGCACTGTTACAGTTGGGAATGTCGTTCATGAGCTGAGATGCTTTGGTAATTTCCGTTTTCGTCAGGGGAAGCACAATTTCATTGAAATCCGTTGTCGGCGTGGTGATCAAATTGAATGAGGGTGTGGCTATCTTCCCCAGGAGTGTAAAACCGGTATTGCCGGTTACGTTGACATAATAGGGATATCCCATCTCGACGGTAAAGTTGGTAGGTGGTATCCCTGGAATGTACTGCTCGTAACCCTGTATGCCGGAATTCCACTGAGCCGTGGAATTGCACCCGGTGATGGCTTCCATGAGATGCTGGGCATTGGTGATCTCAGATGTGATTAGGGGCAGGGCGATTTCGTTGAAATCAGTGGTCCCCGTGGTGATCAGATCGAAATCGAACTCTCCGAACTTTTCGGATGGATCACTCTCACTCGACCCGACTGTCGTCAGGGTATAAAAATAGTTCGTCGATGGATCGCCCACGACATTTTCATGGTCGGTCCACTGAACTCCGTCAGATATAGGATCCTCATCGGTAATGCCGGTGGCTACACGGTTCGATCCATCCATGATGTCTGGAATGAAAGACGCTGTGGTGGATCTGTAGATGTTGTATGCAGTCGCCCCTTCGACCTCAGAAAAAGTAAGCTGCAAGTTTGTATCGTTTACAGATTGGAGGGATATTAAGGAAGGCGGTGGTTTTACGGTGTTATCGGTGACGGTTAAACTGATGGGTATATTGACTGGATCGCCGCTGTTGTGGGTAATGATGACTGTTCCGTTATAGCTGCCGGCAGTAAAGCCGGTGGCGTTGAAATTCAGAGAAATGTCATCGGTCTCCCCGTAGACACACATGCCCGAGCCGGACGAAGGTATCAACCAGCTATGCGTCAGTGTGACGGATCCGGAAACATTGTGGGGCGTGCTTCCATAGTTGTCTCCAGACAACGTCCAATCTAAATTGATGTCTCCCGATAAACCACCGGACACAGTCATGTTGACCGTTGCCACGGCACTTTCCCCTTCCAATACATTGCCAAAACCTCCGTTTACATCGGACCAGGTCACAGTCACCCCTTCTCCGGTGTTATTGTTCGTTTCCAAATTGCCCCCGCTTCCACCGACAAAATGGGTCGAGCTGTTTACCGTGACTCCGGAGGGGACGTTGAGACTTGACCCATCCAGCCATTCTTCATCTGTACTGCTGTTTGTGATTGTGAAAACGATGTCAAAGGTGGTCCCTGGTCGGTAAAGGCTGGGTGTGCCTTCGAATGTTGAGCCCCCAATCCCCATGGCTTTGCTAAGATTATTGCCTGGGGGTGGTGATTGGAACGAAATGGTGTAGGTTAACAGGGAGCCAGGATCGCCCGTGTTTGTAATGGTGAGGACCTGGGAGTCAGCCTCATCGATACTGAGTGTTTGAGAAAAGGGTTCTCCACCGGTCGATATTGAAGGATATGAACCCCCAAGGGTGAACTGAATGGTACTGCCTGCACTGCCGATATTGGAAATGGTTAATCCCCCGGGAGAGCCATCCGATAGAAATGGTGATGGATCCGTTATATCGTTGATTTGAGTTCTGCCGACAGTCGACGAAAAATTTGCATTGTAGATGTTCCCATTTTGTGTGGGCGTTCCTCCCGGCCGATAGATATATACTTCGTCGGGAGGGCCATCCGCATTCCCATCACCATCTTCAGCAGTATTGATGCGATAAACGAGGAGACCGGAGCCTGGCAGACTCGATTCGAACGTTCCCTCTTTTTTCCTGTATTCCACAACGAAATATTCGGATCCTGAATTGGGGGATGCGATTCTGTAGCAGTTGCCCGTTGCTGATGTCAGGGGGCTGAGGTTGTAAACGCCATCGGCTGTAATTTCGGGTATGTTATCGATCCAGCCTCCGTATCGGTATTTCATGTAACTGCTCATATGCTGGGGTGGATCCTGGTCGTTCTCCATCAGGTCCCAGGGGCCTACGGGTGATATACCATTATTGGTGTAATGGTATAAGTCGGGTGCACCCAGGGAATGGAACATTTCATGACATAACACGCCTGGACCGCTGGAGGAAAAAGCGGAGAGATTGAAATTATACGTCCATACGATGGAACCGTTTATCATCACGTTTCCCGTGCCATCACCGTAATGAGGATCAAATGACCACAAAACCCACATGTGCGGCCAGAGCAAATCACTCCATCCTTCTGCTTCACCTTGAATGATAAAACACACGTTGTCGACGAGACCGTCATTGTCGAGATCCAGATCGAGATTGGCAGGGATCTGGTGAGCAACACTATTGAGTGCATTTTTCAACAATGTATGTTCCCGGATTCTCGATTCCTCATCATTCTGGTACCCGTTGGGATTTGTTACCACGTTGTAAGGCCGATAATAGCTCCGGGGATGGGCGTCCTGATAGGACACGAGTTGATCGCTCAAGGATTCCGGAAAGAATTGGGATTCGATGCTCAGGGTCTGATAGGACGCTTCTTGGTAGTATCCTTTCATGGAATTGGTGTCGGTATTGAACTGACCATCGTAAAATGACAATGGTTCGGTGAATTCTCCCTGATCGTTGAAACGTATAAAGATGACGATATTATTCAATGTGCCATGGGTCGGTGCCATGTAACTATCATTCAGACGTAAGGTCTCGATATAGTTTTGCCTTCTCTCCCGAATTGTTTGGCGACCAGTATTTACGCCGTGTTCAACGAGCATGACAGTGGGATTCGCCTTCCCTGCAATATATGGAGTGGGATGGAGATTTTGATTTATTTTTTTTGCATATACGTAATATCCGGTCACCGGATCCTGGATGATTGTGAAACCGTCTTTATCGTGTAACCAGTTGTGAAATTCGTCTCCTGATGCGAAGCAGTTAAAGATTGTCCCGTCGGGTTGGATGACTTTTTGAGGAACATTTCTAAGAAAAGCCGCATGAATCGGATGTGTCAGGATCAAAGAAATACTGATCAAGACCAGTTTGTGGAGTGTCCGCATATTTTTAATGAGCCAGATCATTATCTTCTTTTCATGCCCGAAAGTGGTTATCGAATCAATGAAAGTTTTTGGGTGAAAACCTGTTTGTCGGTTTCTAAGGAACAAAAATAGATCCCCGTACCCATGGGTTGCCCTCGGTCATTCCGACCGTCCCATAGAATGGTATGATATCCTTGTTCCTGCTCTGTGTCCAGGAGTCTTCGAACCACCTGGCCCAATAGGTTGTAGACGGTCAGTCTAACTCGACTGGGTTCTCCCAACTGGTAACGAATCATGGTCAGCGGATTAAACGGATTGGGGGCATTCTGTTTTAATTCAAGGTGAACCGATGCCTGCATGTCTTCTTTAAATA